>NZ_CEYOSI010000299.1:0-3468 GCF_982879505.1 Candidatus Desulfolinea nitratireducens | reverse complement strand
TGATCTCCCTGAAAAATGTGCGGAGATTGGCCCAAAAAACAGGGTCAACGCTAACCAATCGTTACCGGCATGAGCAAATCCCTTTCGAAGGAATGGACAACGCTGATGAAGCCCCGGCCCTGCGACGTAAATTGGAGGGACTGCCAGGTATGGTCCATGCCAATGTCAATTATGCCGCTGGAATTGCTTTTGTAGCCTATGACACAAAGGTCTTATTGCCAGGCGCTATCGCAAAAACCATGCGGGCCATGAAAATAAAGCCCTTGGAATGGCCGCTGGCTGATGAAGATCCTGAAATTGATCGCGATCATGGTAGCGCTCCCGCTTTTTTGCCGCACTGGGCACAGGAACAGTGGACGCTGATCCTTGTTGGCATCGCCGGGCTTTTTCTCCTGTTCGGATGGGCAGGAACAGTATTTTTCAATTTCCCAGCGCAAACTGCCCTGATATTTTTCCTGTTATCCTATCTGAGTGGTGGTTATGATATTGCCACTCATGCCATTCCGGGTCTTATCAGGGGAAGGTTCGATACGGACGTGCTTATGCTTGCCGCCGCTATCGGAGCAGCGATTCTCGGCGAGTGGGCTGAGGGCGCTTTCCTTCTTTTCCTTTTCAGTCTGGGGCATGCCGGAGAGCATTATGCCCTTGATCGTGCCCGAAACGCAGTCAATTCTTTGGGAAAGCTGATGCCCAGGACTGCACAATTGAAAAAAGATGGACAGGTTGTCGAGCGTCTGGTTGGGCGACTGAAAGTAGGCGATGTGGTTCTCGTCCGCCCGGGTGATCGGATCCCGGTAGATGGGAAGATTCTCACCGGAGAAAGCGCTGTGGATCAGAGTCCGGTTACGGGGGAGAGCGTTCCGGTTTTCAAATCTGCAGGAGAGGATGTTTTTGCAGGCACGATCAATCAGGATGCTGCCCTGGAAGTGGAAGTCTCCCGTCTGGCTAAAGATAATACGCTTGCACGGGTGATGCAAATGGTGGTGGAAGCACAAAGCCAGCAAAGCCCGACCCAACAATTTACGGAGCAATTCACCGCCTGGTTTGTGCCCGCTGTATTGATTTTCGTTTTGCTGATTGTTGTCGTCCCACCGTTAACGGGCTGGATGACTTTGTCAGAGAGTTTTTATCGTGGGATGCTGTTACTGGTTGCAGCCTCACCCTGTGCGCTGGCGCTGGGAACGCCGGCTTCGATTTTGGCAGGTATTGCGCAGGCTGCAAGAAACGGAGTCCTGATCAAAGGCGGTGTCCATCTGGAAAATTTGGGTGCTTTGAAAGTGATCGCTTTTGACAAAACCGGCACGCTGACAGAAGGCAAATTCAGGCTGATAGATCTATTGCCATACGGCAATATTGAGGATGATGAATTATTGCGTGTAGCTGGAGCGGTTGAGCAAGGGTCCAATCATCCCCTTGCCCTGGCAATCGTTGAAGCTGCGCGAGAAAGAGATTTCTTATTGCCAACAGCCGATGGGTTTGTAAATCATGCTGGTCGTGGTGTGCAAGGCGATGTGGAGGGTCGTACGGTTCAAATTGGTTCTTTGCGTCTATTTAAGGAGATGAAAGATGTGAAATTGCCGAAGGAGATCCTCAACAGAGTGGCAGCTCTCGAAAGCGAGGGAAAAACCACGATGATCGTTCGCCGTGAGGGAACCTTCCTCGGCATCCTAACCCTGGCCGATACGCCGCGAACAGGTGTTAAGGAGGTTTTGGAATCCTTGCGAGATTTGGGCGTTAAGAAACTGGTCATGCTGACCGGAGATAATGATGATGTTGCAAAACGCATCGGTGGACTGGTTGGTGTCACAGATATTCGTGCTGAGCTATTGCCAGAGGATAAGCTGAATGCCATTCGTGATTTGCAAGAGCGATATGGTCAAATTGCCATGATCGGCGATGGCGTGAACGATGCCCCTGCCCTGGCGACCGCCACGGTTGGCATTGCGATGGGCGGGGCAGGAACAGCCGTGGCCCTGGAAACTGCAGATGTCGCATTAATGGCCGATGATCTGGCTAAATTGCCCTTCGCAGTCGGGCTTAGTCGTGCCAGTCGGACGATCATCCGTCAAAATTTAACGATCGCATTGGGAGTTATTGGACTCTTGATCCTGACCTCCGTAACAGGTTGGCTGGACTTAAGCTGGGCCGTTGTACTGCATGAGGGCAGTAGCATTCTGGTTGTGCTAAATGCATTAAGGATATTGGGCTATCAAAAATAAAATGTAGGTAATACAGAATTTCAATAATCCTTGTCCCAATGCTCTGCGTTCGGGTTCTGGAGACTACAAGAGACGCAGAGCATTAC
Organism: Candidatus Desulfolinea nitratireducens; assembly: GCF_982879505.1. Taxonomy (NCBI): domain Bacteria; kingdom Bacillati; phylum Chloroflexota; class Anaerolineae; order Anaerolineales; genus Candidatus Desulfolinea; species Candidatus Desulfolinea nitratireducens. The sequence goes on along the minus strand of NZ_CEYOSI010000299.1, from coordinate 1,163 downwards.
TGGTAGGAAAAGGGTGAAATACGCAAGACCTGATACAGTATATTGGCGAAAGTGTTCTTGCTGCCATTTGGAAAAAAATTAAAGAACAAATATAAACTAAGGAGCAATGATGGATGTTCAAATAGACCGCGATTATATTATTCAAAAAACAAAAGATATGGTTCAAATAAACTCGGTAAATCCCTCCTTATCTCCGGGCGGTAAGGGCGAGGCAGAAATTGGGACCTATGTGGCCGATGTTCTGAGTGACCTTGGATTGGATGTTAAGCTGTATAAACTCAAGCCTGATCGAGTGAATGTGGTCGGGATTTTGAAAGGTGTGGGGGAAGGACGTTCCCTCCTGCTCAATGCCCATCTGGATACTGTTGGCGTCGATGGGATGATCATCGATCCCTTTGGAGCAGAAATCAGGAATGGGCGTCTTTATGGACGAGGATCCCAGGATATGAAGGGCAGCCTCGCAGCGATGATGGGAGCAGCGAAAGCATTTGTAGACACGGGGATTGAATTAGCAGGAGATCTGATCATAACAGGTGTCGCGGATGAGGAATATGCCAGCATTGGCTCTGAAGACCTCGTCAGGCATGTATCTGCGGATGGGGCAATCGTCACAGAACCAACTGACCTTTCATTGTGCCGTGCTCATCGAGGTTTTATCTGGCATGAGGTTGAAACCTTTGGCAGGGCCGCCCACGGTAGTCGTTTCAAAGAAGGAGTCGATGCCAATATGCGCATGGGACGATTTTTAGCTCAGCTGGATAATCTGGAGCAGGAATTGCGAAATAGGCCAGCCCATCCCCTGGTAGGGCCGCCTTCGCTGCATGCCGCCCGTATTCGTGGAGGCCTGGAGATCAGCACTTACGCTGCTCATTGCCTGCTGGAAATCGAAAGGCGCACCAACCCCGGCGAAACAGAATCCCAGGCAACTGCCGAAATCCAATCCATTATTGATCGTTTGGAATCTGATGACCCGACCTTCAAAGCCTCGCTAAAAGCAACCTTTTGGCGGGAACCCTTTGAAGTTGGAGAGGAGGCGCTACTTGTAAAAATTCTGGAAGATTCCATGACCAATCAACTTGGAAGCAAGCCTGCCCACTCAGGTCAAACCTTCTGGACAGATGCGGCCCTTTTTGCGGCTGCGGGGATGGAAACTGCGCTGGTCG
>NZ_CEYOSI010000298.1:2069-3480 GCF_982879505.1 Candidatus Desulfolinea nitratireducens | reverse complement strand
CCATCCTCGCCAATGTCTACCTGCACTTTGCGCTTGATTTGTGGTTTCAGAAAGTAGTTATTCCGCACTGTAGCGGAGAAGCGTGTTTGATAAGGTTTGCAGATGATTTCGTCTGTGCCTTCGAGAAGGAAAGAGACGCCCGGCGTTTCTATGAAGCGTTGGGTGAGCGGATGAAGAAATTCAACCTGGAGCTATCGGCGGAGAAAACGCAGATTATCCCGTTCAGCCCTTCGGGGGTGGCGGGTAGTTCCTCTTTTAACTTTCTCGGTTTTGAGTTTCGATGGGGAAAAGACCGGTCGGGTAAGCCGCACGTTGACAAGCGCACTGCCCGGAAAAGCCTGCGGAATTCACTGGCTCGCTTCAAGTTATGGTGTAAAGATAATCGACATCGCCGTTTACCTGATTTGTTCAAAGCGCTCAACGCAAAACTTCGGGGATACTTCAATTATTTTGGTGTACATGGAAACCTGCCCAGTCTGACAGAGTTCTACTACCATGCCATCAGGTATATGCAGAGGTGTCTCAATCGCCGCAGCCAGCGTAAGAGCTATAATTGGGTTGGGTTTAAGCAACTTCTGACCCAGTTCGGCGTGGTGAAACCGCATATCGTAAATCGCCCCAAGCGTGTAAGCAGAGCGTTTGTACCAGGTCTTTCCTAATGCCTCTACGGATGCGAGTATTTCTGAAGAGCCCGGTGCGGTAGTTCCGCACGCCGGGATTTGTGCGGGGTCTGTTGGGTAACTGGCAGCTCTACCGCGATGTTAATGAATCTACCATAATTAAATATATGATTGATCCAGATAAATAAATGATGATCCACATTGGAAGTATGTGCAAAGGTTGAGCACGCATAAGATGAATCTGGGATTTTGGCAGTGGCGTATTATTGGTATGGGCTGGTTCACTTATGCGTCATTTTATTTGGGCCGCGTCAATTTTTCCATCGCTATCCCGGAACTTCGCGAGAGCTTAAACATCTCATCCCAAGAGATCGGTTTGATGGGCAGCGGTTTCTTTTTATCCTATGCCCTTGGCCAATTAATTAGTGGGCAATTGGGTGATCGTATTAGTCCTCGCTTATTAGTGTTCGGTGGCATGCTTTTATCAACCGCCATGAATTTGTTATTTGGATCAATTGCCAATTGGAACCTAATGCTGGTCGCATGGACGCTAAATGGCTTTTTTCAATCAACGGGCTGGGCACCAATATTAAAAATCTTGGCTACCTGGCACTCTACGGAACAGCGGAGAAAGGTTGCCGGTATCTACGCAACCAGCTTTGTTGCTGGTAACGCACTAACCTGGTTTTTAACTGGTTGGCTGGTCGCTAATTTTGGTTGGCGGTCTGCTTTTTGGATCCCAGGGCTTCTGATGAGTGTGGTTGCTTTGACATGGTTCCAGTTTGTTCGGG
>NZ_CEYOSI010000298.1:0-2059 GCF_982879505.1 Candidatus Desulfolinea nitratireducens | reverse complement strand
CCAGTATGCCGCACGTAATAAAGCGCTTTTGGCCTTTGGTATTAGCGGCCGTTACTGGTGGAATGCTACTTTTTTCCCTTATTATTTGGGGGCCTACTTATTTTGTTGATATTCATGGATTAGGGATTAGGTCTGCTGCAAATATTTCGATCCTTTTCCCTATTGCTGGAACAATAGGGACTCTTGCTATTAGCTGGCTCGTAGCTGGCCCTTTGCGCGGTAAGGAAATCTGGTTTGGATCAGTTATCTTCATTGTAGTTGGTGGTCTTTTGTTTCTGTTTCCGACAGTTTCTACTTTGCTCAATATGAGTGCAGCACTATTAGTCTTGGTGGGGAGCATCTTATACGGGGTAAATACCATTATTACTACGATCTTACCGATGGTTTTAAGTGATCGTCATGAAGTTTCTACTGTAGCCGGGCTGATTGACTTTGCCTTTAACATAGGAGCAAGTTTGGCTGGAGTCGGTATTGGAACTATTGTGGATAGATTTTCATGGTCAACGATGTTCAATGTTCTCAGTATTGGGGCTGTTTTGACCAGTTTATTTCTCGTACTCTTTGCATTTTGGACAAATAGATCAAGCAGTGAAGAAAGTATCATAAAAAGACGGGGTTATGTTTGAGTGAAAACATACGGTGAGCCAACTGCCATTATTTTCGTTATTCAGTTCAGTACATCCTGATTTCTCAATACTTTTCAAGCCTAGATGTAAAATAGCAGTTGCGTTTAATCATCGAGATGGTAGGTGTGATAAGAGTTTTTACAAGGATTTCCCCAGGCAATGTGCATCTCCCGCGCAGTCAAGTCAATCACCATCGCATTGATGGTCTTTTCGCGATCCAGCAGATTCCCTTCACCAAAATCGTGCTTGCAGATTGAATTCGGATAATTAACATGGTCGCGCTGGATGGTTTGAAGAGATTTGATCGTGTGAATTTTGGATTGGTTCAATAATCGCAAAGCCCGGAAATAACGAATGCGGGATGAGATCAGCTCTTCCGGCTCATTCTCGATTTCCTGCATATTTGCCGACAGGTAGTTGTTGGTGTGTACGAGGTATCCATCCATATTATAGATGATGGAAAAGCGTCGCGCGGATACCTCCACATTGTAAATTTCCCCGCTTTCATGAGCAATTAAATGATTGTAACCTGCTGCGCGATGCGGGATAAGCGTCCGGTTGATTGCGCCGCCGAGCGTCTTGACGGCCAACACAGCGCGCGAGACAACCAGGCGGGGGATGCCGATACGCGAGTCATTAGGGTACACAGAATCTATCACTTGAGCAATCCCATACGCATTGAACCCAATGTTGGAGATTAAGCCGCCATAGGTCATTGCCAGATAAGGCGGCTCATCATTAGGCTTTGCCTGGATCACAAAGACATCATTTTCGTCATCAGGGATCCAATCTTCATTATGCGCCACTAAGACGTGACCATCTGCTGTGTACTCATCATTCACAGCCATGCTGGTACAACGCGTCAAATGTAAAGCATCCATTGTGACCGCTTCCAATACATTCAACACGACAATTTCGTCAAAAGAAATATTGGCGCCTTCGGCAATGCCTTGCATTTCATCGACATATTGCGGATATCGCTCCTGGGCAAATGGCAAATATTTGCGCGCCTGAATTAGGGCTCCCTCCCATGACAATTCCAACTCACGGTAAGCTTCTTTTAATAATTTGCGCGCATTTTCAATGCTATGTTGTATATTTTTGCGACGCGATTCGCCTATTTGCTGGCCCATTTCACGATGGGTTCCAGATACCCGAATTAACGGTGGTGGCGTGGAATGAACAGGTGTTTCAGATAGATTTTTCAACTGAGTCATTGATAGCTCTCCAAATAGCACAAACTTGCCCCGGTGATTTCCGGAGCAGGTTGATTATACTACTGAGGTTTGACAAATCGCTGTATGTCTGAGATCATGAAATCGAATCCCCTTCAATCCAGCTTTTATTGTTTTGATAAAATCCCCAATAGTGACTAAAATTATATATTTTTGATGAGCAATTAACCACGGGGGTTAATGTTGAATAGGGTTTAA
>NZ_CEYOSI010000297.1:0-3485 GCF_982879505.1 Candidatus Desulfolinea nitratireducens | reverse complement strand
TTCGCTAAACAAGCCTATACAATGGCTGCTTCAAACTAAAAACACAACTATCGAGTAAATAACTTGCCAGGGGCCAACTAATTTCATTTGCAGCAATGGGGCGGGCAAAATAAAAATGATCATATGGAGAGATTGCCCATGGGATGGGATAGAGCGGGGGACGCCAATCCGATATAGGTTCGGCACCTGGTGTGGGGATGACGAAACGCAGCGGTGGGAGTTGTGTTGGCGTGGGTATAAGTGATTCGCTCTCCGGGAGGCTTGATTCTGGTTGGAGGGGGATTACGGGTGTTGGCGTGGGATCGGGGTCCGATTTGGGGAACGCACGGCAAGCTGAAAGCCCGAGCGTGATTCCGAAGCCGAAGGCTAGTCCCCAAATAATAAAAATCTTTTTCATGGAGTCGATGTCGCGAATTGGAAAATTGAAAGCGGTGTGGATGTGGGAACAAGGGTAAGCGGCGTACTGGTTGGGCGCGGCGTATTGGTTGGGCGCGGCGTACCTGTGGGGATTGGTGTTGGTGTCGGGGTTTTGCTTGGTGGCAGGACGGGGGTGGGGGTGAGCAGAATCTCAGGAGGATAGAGATCGAGCATGGCCTCATACCAGTTCACGCCCCCCTTTTGGACGAACGCTGTAAAACGGGTACCCCTGTAAAAATTACGCCAGTTAGAAAGCGCGGGGATGCGTTGCCAGCCATAATTTTTCGCCAGCGTGGTGAAGTCTACCCAGTAGCCTGAGGGAATGGCGCTAAAAGAACCCCCGGTTTCGTAAGTAGCGGGGTCAAGGTTGTAGCGTGTGCTTAAATCCCAGACAGGATCATGAAGAGGCATACCCATTGAGCCATCCTGATTTTGGGCGTGAAGGTAAAGATTCCAATAGGTTTGTTGCCCGATCTCGTGCCGAACGGAAACCATCCAGCCTGCACTGGCAATAAGGGGATTGAGGCTGAAGGCGCGCCCAGTGTAGAGCCAGTCATCGCTCATGCCGGGATCGAGAGCGGTGGTAAGGGGAATGAATGCATTTTCGAGATTGGCAAGCGCATCCCAGCCGGCACGCGTAATGATCGCTTCGCGCAAGGCTTCAAATGATGCATATACAGAATGATGGAGATTTGGATATGGGGCCTGAACATCATCAAGAGCGACTAAATTTTCCCGCACAGAGAGGGATTCTGGGGTGGGGATATCCGATGTCCAGAGTGGGGCGGGGGTCACAACGGCTGCATTCCTATAATTTTGAGGTAAATTCACAGGGAGGGGATCAGGTAGCCAGAGCATTCCCTTTAGTGCACCAGGAAGAGGCCAGGGCTGAAGAAGCAATCCACCCTCGAGGCTGTACGCAGAAAGATAATTTTCTTTACCGCTTTCAACCATGGTAAGCAGGCTATCACCGCGCTGGTTCCAAACAGCCCAATCACCCTCGCCAACCCATGCTGCGGGGATATTTGGTTTATCTATATCCCAGATGAAAATACCGCTGGGATCATTATCATAGGAATTGGAGGCCCAAACCAGGTGGCTGCCATCCTGTGACCAGACCGGGTGATCTTCGATAGCATTTGGGGTTTCACTGAGGTTCAGAAAGCGGTTGCTGCCGGTATCGTCGAGGTCAGCCAGGTAGATATCGCTGTCACCTCCACGCGTGGAAACGAAAGCGACCTGACGTCCATCTGGCGCCCAGGCGGGAGAATGATCGGCAGCGGGATTATCTGTCAGGCGGATGGCCTCCTGGCCGCTGTCGCTGATCGGCTGGATGAGAATTTCAAGGCTATGATCAAGATAGGTTTCAGACGCAAGCCAGGCGCCATCAGGTGACCAGGAGGGGGCGCCATCGTAGGTTTTTGTATTGGTCAGGCGGGCGGTTTCGCCACTCTCAATCTCGAGCAGGTAAAGGTCCCAAAAACCACTCCGATTGGAGGCAAATGCGATTTGCTTGCCGTCCGGGCTGAGGGCGGGGGAAATATCATCCCATTCACCGGAAGTGAGACGGAGGAAGGGTTGATCGATGGGAGAATAAGCGAAAAGATGCGCATAAGCACCCTCGTTAATCGAGAGGATGAAGATGCCAGGAAAATCGGAGAAGATGACCGGTGTAGAAGCAGCATCCGCATTGGGGGCAAAAGGTGTTTGGGTTGCGGGAGCGGGTGTAAAGTCGGGCGAATCGGCATCTCCTCTGCAGCCAGCGAGGAGAGAGAGAAGAAGCAATCCAATTAAAATGCGGACCCTGTAACTATATCCCACTACTCTTTGATCTCCTCAATTTCAAAATCAAATTCCGCGCGATCCGTATCTTCGACGGGGATATCCAGCCGAAATAGTTTTGGGTCTTCTTCGTCTGTGGGGGGGTAGAAGAGGCGCATGATGAGTTTATATTTTCCATCCTGGCGCTCAGCGCGTAAGTGGATGGTAAATTCCTGTTTCCAGGCCATAGGCTCAATAATGCTCACCGTGGAGACTTCCATGCCGGCTGGGTCAAGGAGAACCATATCGAGATGCGGACGGACCTGGTAGGGAGTCATTTCAAGATTAATGCGCACTCGTTTTGCATCTGGGTAGGGTTCAGCCGTGAGTACAAGAATGCGCGTCTCTTCTGGCGGCACTTTGCTGTTATTTAGCTCTTCAAGATCGGGGAAGAAAAACTCTTTATTGGGGTCATTCTCTTCCGGAGAATCAGGAGTAGGGTTCATTATTTACTCTCAATATTTTTAATGTAGATGCATGAGCATACCATGAAACAGGTCTGCTGGGCTATGGGTCAAGTGAGTCTAATTTATTGATCAGGTTGGAAAAATCTTCAGGATGGGGTGCGGTAAAAGTCACCCTCTTTTTTGTGGAGGGATGTCCAATTGACAGACTTTGGGCGTGGAGGGCGGCGCGTGGTATTAGATCAGTTTTTTCTGCCCCATAAAGATGATCTGCGACAATGGGAAATCCAGAAGTGGATAAATGGACACGGATCTGATGCGTTCTTCCGGTTTTTGGACGCGCTTCGATCCAGGCGTGATCCTGCCACCGTTTAATGATCTTGAAGCTCGTCTCAGCCTGTTTGCCGCGATTTTTGTCCACAACTGTGCGATGCTTTCTGCCGACATTCGCATGGAGCATATGATGGGTAGTGTACTCGTTCCATTCGGGGACATTTTCGACGATGGCGTGGTAGATCTTTTCAACTTCCCGCTGCTCGAATTGTGTGTTCAGATACCGATGTGCTTCTGCGGTGCGCGCAAAAACCACGACTCCCGAGGTGACCTTATCCAGCCGGTGCACGACCCAAACCCTGCCGAATTTATCTTCGAGCATTTTTCGCAGAACGAGTGCGTTCTCATTCCAGCCCTCATGCAGGACAGAAATCCCGGCAGGCTTGTCGAGCACGATAATGGCTTTATCCTGGTGAATGATATTTAGCATGGGCGTATTATGCCATAAAGGATATAAAAATATACCGAGGGTTTTTGAAAAAACCTTGATATTAACCTAAGGTCAGGGTT
>NZ_CEYOSI010000296.1:0-3494 GCF_982879505.1 Candidatus Desulfolinea nitratireducens | reverse complement strand
ACGCAAATTACAAGCTCAGTTCCCGGTTCTACCTTTAGGTGCGTAACATGAGTTATTATATTATTTGAGGGTCCAATCAGCTATGTTCCAGGTCACGGGGTCATTTGCTGAGGGTAAAACGCCTTGAAGCCTCTCAGAAACGCCATGCTGTTCCAGTGTAGAGAAAAGCAACATCTGAGGCAGTTCATCTTCAAGAATGGCTGCCATTTCACAGCCGACTTCTAGCCGGTAATCTTCGTCCAGCGAATAGAATTCATCGATCCAGGCATCCATATCTTCGTTATACCAGTCGCCGTAATTCCAATCGCTCTCGGAGTAATAGAAAGTCCAGATCTGGTCAGATGGATCAGTACCAGGATAGCCATCATCCCACATATCCAGCTCAAATTCTCCGGCAATTTCCGTGCCGCCATCTTCTGCCTCTGCCCACATGACAGCGCCTTCGATCATCTGCAATTCTGTATCAACACCAATCGCTTTCCAGCTTTCAGAGATTAGCTGTTGCGCCAATTCCAGGGTTTCACCATATTCAGCATAGATAGTGAATTCCATACTCATCAGCGCGCCTTCTTCAGCGTTCTCGCAGCCATGGCACTCATTGATGCCATCTCCGTCGGTGTCTTCCCAGCCAGCTTCCTTCAATAACGCCTTGGCGCCTTCCGGGTCATATTCTGGCCTGGGGATACCACAGCTATTGTAAGGTGGGCGGAAAAAATCATTCCAGACCGGTACACCGTAGCCGAGGAAAATATCATTGATGATGGTATCTACATCAACTGCCATTCGCAGTGCTTTCCGGACATTTTTATCTGAGAGGAATGGGTGCGGGGTTTCACGATCACCCTTTGCCGTCAGGTTAGGGATCAATCGCATTACCCAGCGTTCACTTGGCGATTTTACGTAATCGGCGGCATTGCCAGACTCCTTGTAAATATCGGAGGCAGGCTCAGCAGGCCAATAATGGAGATCGGCATCGCCTTCGAGCATCATGGCCTGTTTTACAGGTTCTTCAGGAACAATCTGGACGATGACCCGGTCGATGGCCGGTTTTCCTTCTTCAAAGTAGTTCTCATTCTTGACAAATGTCAGGTGATCATCGGCAACCCACTCTTCAAGGATATAGGGTCCACTGCTCAAGGGTTCGTCATCACAATTCCATTCATAAAAACCCGCCTCAGCATCACAATAATGCTCAGGATAGACGAAGAAATCTTCCCCACCAAACTGAAGCGCGTAGTCAGGAAATATATAGCCTTCATAATAGTGGACAATGAAGGTGAAGTCGTTGATCTTTTCAAGGGATTCTGTGTAATCCATCGCCGAGATCCAGGCATCTGCCGCGATAAGAGCATCCCAGGTGAAGATAACGTCGTCGACTGTAACCTGCTCGCCATCAGCCCAGAATACATCCTCGCGAAGTTTCCAGGTGACGGTCATTGACCAGGCCTCTTCATCGAAGACCACACCACCATTTTCGATCGTGGGAATCTCGGCCGCCAATTCCGGGTATTTGTTGCCGTTGGGATCGGTTTCTGCCAGCGAGAGCATCACCAATTCTCCCAGTGCCTGTTCATAGCCTGTATCGGTATTTATGCCATTGAATGCTACGGGGTTGTCTGGTATGAGAATGGTAATGCTGGTTATTTCAGCAGCCGGTTCTTCAGCAGCCGGTTTTGGTCCACAGCTTACTACGCCAATAATGAGCATGAGCGCAATAAGCCCAAAGACCAAAGCTTTCATCGATTTACGATAGTTCATTTTATCCTCCTTTAGGATTTGAAATATATAATGGTACCTGTTCTACTATTTATTCAGGAGCGTCAGCCAGACGGAAAGCCAGATCAACAGCAGAGATGGCATCTTCAGCATAACCATCCGCGCCAATCTTTTTGGCATAAGTTTCTGTAACTGGGGCTCCTCCGACCATTACCTTCACTTTTTTGCGCAACCCAGCTTCCTCCAGGTTCTGGATTAGCTTTTCTTGTTGGAGCATGGTTGTCGTCAACAATGCCGATGCGCCGATAATTGTGGCACCAGTTTCTTTGACCGCGTCAATAAATGCCGAAGCTGGTTGGTCAACACCAATATCCTTGACCTGGAAACCATTTGCAGTCAGCATTGTTCCTACCAGGGTTTTGCCAATTTCGTGCAGGTCGCCCTCAACTGTTCCCAGAACAACATGAGCAACAACTTCACGTTTCTGATCCCCTACCAGGGCCGGCTCAAGAACTCCAAGCCCTTCCTTCATGGCATCAGCCCCAATGATCAATTCAGGTAAAAAGTATTCGCCACTTGCGAATAATTCGCCCACTTTTTGAATCCCTTTAGTAAGACCATTTGTGATGCATTCCAAAGGATCCAAACCTTGAGCAAGGGCTTCTTTGGCGATAGCTACGGCGTCTTCCGGCTCTCCATCAATTACAGCCTGAGCTAGTTTTTCAAATAATTCTTCTTTCATGCGTGCCTCCTGAATAGATTAACAAAGCTAGTGAAAAGTTTCTCTCAACACAGTTTTTTTATCAAGGTCAATTTATTGGATCAAATCCAAAATCTGAGCCTGCGTATCGTCTTATAATCCATTCCATTTCAGATTCAACGCTGGCAGGTAATGGGAGAGTTTTTCAGGCAGTTTCTAATAAATCCGAGGATACCTTTACCATCCTTGTATCAATATCAACAAGAAAGCCTGCTTTGGTCAAGCGGGTCAGCAATTTATCTTCTGGTATACAGAATCCAACATCGTCAAGAATCTTAATGGGTTTTTGGTGAACAAGATTTGCTAATTTCTTCGACTGCTGATTCCAGTGCATTATTAGCTTTTATACTCCAACTCTTTTTTTGATTTGGCAGTTTCTTTATGAGGCATTTCTGAATCACCCCAGCGATAAGATAATTTATGCAATTTTAAAATTATGAAAGATTGGGTCCTATCCACCCCCGGAATTTTTTGCAACTTGTTATTTAGGAAAGAAACAAAATGCTCTTTGTCTTTGCAGTACACCTCAGCAAATAGATCGAACTCTCCAGCAGCCTGGAACAGGTATGATACTTCTGACAATTGAGCAATGGCTTCTGCGGCTTCTGCAATGCGGTTTGCCTGAACATTGATTCCGATCATTCCGGCTTCAGTCCACCCCATCTCTTCGGGCGGTACGATGCCTACGATCTGAAGTTGTCCCGAATCAACCAAGCGTTTCACTCGCTGGCGAACAGAGCCTTCGGTGACACTTAATTCATTGGCAATTTTGGTGTAAGGAGTTCGACCATCATACTGGAGAAATGAAACAATCGCGCGATCCTTTTTATCTAACATTAACTCATTATACTGAAATTCGTAATATTGTCAATATAATACTCACTTTATCGTAATCAATTTGTGTGATTTTTACGCTTTCTTTATGTTTTTGCTTATCTCAGGCTTGACCGTTTGCTTTATACTTACTATAATATCGCGATAATTTTACAATAACTCTAGATAAGCGATGATTATTTCG
>NZ_CEYOSI010000295.1:0-3516 GCF_982879505.1 Candidatus Desulfolinea nitratireducens | reverse complement strand
GCCGGTGGCAATAGCCTTGATCCGCTCGAGTGTAAGACGGGTAATTAATTGATTGGCAGATTGCATAGCAATATTATTGGCGATCTCTTTTTGGGCGCGGACGCCACCTTTTACATTATTCAGATCATAGCCCTGCGATTGTAGTTGCGTCAGAGTTTGAGTAAATTCACTCTGCAGATCTCCATCTTCGACTTTGATCTCCTCTTTGCGGGCCAGCTCATCAAAGATCAGGCCGCGTTCCAATCGCTTCTGTGCAGTCGGGCCAGCTTCCTCTTCAGTGAACTTCTCAAGGGTCGTATCCTGCATTTTTAGGTAGGCTTCAAATTCCATGCCTTGTCGCGCCAAACGACCTTTGATGTCCTCAAGTACATGTTCAGTCTCATGTTTCAGCGTCTGTGGGGCATATTTGATGGTTGCTTTTTCCTTGATCTTGTCAACCAGGGCCGTGAAGTATTCGTCGTCATATTCTGTGCGGCTTTCTTCCTCGAGATTCTTTGTCAGAATTTCCCGTAAATCAGCCAGGGTTTCCCCTGCACCCACGGATTTTGCGAATTCATCGTCCAGATCGGGGAATTCTGTGCCGCGTACTGTTTTGATGGTTGTTTCATAATTGACTGTCAGACCGCGCAGGGATTCATCATCGTGATCATCAGCGAATGTATGTGGAATGATTTTTGTCTCTTCAGCACTCATTCCCACCAGGAGATGCCCAAAACCTACAAATGGCAGCTCATTTTCGCGATTTTCAGGGGCGACAAAAACAGCGTGACTTTCCTGCTCCCAAAGTGGCTCATCACCATCAGCAGCATCCGCCGTTTGGCCTTTAACCGCCGTCATGATATAGTCGCCTTTCTCGATGGGGCGTTCAACCGAAACGGTAGTAGCATACATCTTCTGGAGCTCTTCCAATTTGGCGTCCACCTCTTTTTCATTGGGTTTCTTCCATTTATAAGCCATGCGGATCTTTTGGTAATCACCCAGATCAACCTCAGGCTTGAGCGGAATTGTAAAGATGAAGATTGGCGGTTCCAGGCTTTCCATCTTTTCCAACGCCCCGGGGCCGGAGGGTTCCACCTTGGATTCCTCCAAAGCCAGAGGATAAACCTCATCAAGCAGAATATCGATGGCGCCTTCGACGATGGCCTCATCGCCATACTGACGACGGATAACATCATAAGGGGCCTTGCCAGGGCGGAACCCGGCAATCTTGCCACGCTCGGCAAGTTGACGTGCCGAGCGACGCTTGGCGCCGTCCATGCGGTCCTGCTCAAGCTCAACGGTTAATGTGACCTGGTGGTCTTCGTGGGGTGTTGTTTCAATTTTCAAAATATACTTCCTTTTCCTGCAGAGTAAGTGTGGTTTTAATGGGGACGGCGGGACTCGAACCCGCACGCCGGTTAAGGCACATGGTCCTAAGCCATGCGCGTCTGCCAAATTCCGCCACGTCCCCAAATAGCGAAGGCATTATAAGCGCTAGGAGAGAGAGCGTCAATAAAAAATGCAAGCTTGTTAACCTTTTACTGATAAAGGGACCTCACCCGCCCTCACCCCCGCATCGCTTCGCTTGCTCCCCCTCTCCCGCTTTGCGGGAGAGGGAAGTCCGCGCGCAGCAAGGATGGGTGAGGGCGGTTTTTGCGATATAATCTGGCGGTTCTGAAATCTGAAGTCAAAAATCTGAGATCTGAGGTCTATTAAATGAGTCGTGTGATCAACCCAAACAGCGCCGGCAAGGAACGCAATCGGATGACAAGGGCCGTTGCTTTGGCTGTACGTGAATTGGCAAAAACAAATCCTTCTTCTAATAATGCAAGACAGCTTTCTGAGGCCCGCGATCTGGCAGCCTTTATTGCCCTGGCACTTGAAGTCGTCGCGGAAACGATCGAAGTTTCGGTGGTTGCCTGGGAAAAAAGGAATTATTGGGTCAAGGCCGATAAATTCAGGATGGAATGGCGCTGGGCAGGCAATCTGGCAAGAGAAATGCGCGAAGCCGTATTAAAGGACGACTGGGTGAATGTTGCCAAAATCGCGATGCAGGTAGCAGTGAAATTACAAAAGATCAAGATCTCAGATAAGCACCGCATGGGACGTCCCTGGGAGGGGAGCTGGGAGAGGTTGAATTAGAATCAAAAACTATCGGTGGGTAGAAACACCAGAGTAATGAATTTGATCTGCTGCAATGCAGGAACTGCCTCAGCCTCTTGAATCAATTTGGGTTCTGTCAGAACAACCTGGTTTGCGTCGCCATCCTTTTCCCGCCCAATAAAATAAAGGGTGCAGCGCGTTGTGCCGCGATGCCCAGCTTTCGCAATTGGGAGAGATCGCGGATCTGGCAAATCCTCCTGGCACCGACAATTCTATTCGCGGTCATTGGCCCGATCCCCGGGACCCGTAATAGCTGACGCGGGGAGGCCTCGTTTACTTCCACGGGATCATGCGTCAGATTGATCTCAGCCCAGGCCTCTTTCGGATCAGTGGGGAGGGGGAGGTTCCCTTCCCCGGCAAAAGGAAGTTCTTCGAGGTCGAAGCCATAGTCTCTCAGCAGAAAGGAGGCCTGATATAAGCGCAATTCGCGCAGGGCCGGCGTGGGGGATTTGTTTTCCATGGGTGTATCCGGAACCGGGTTAAAGGCCATAAAATAGGTCCGGGCCAGATGCAGATCGCTGTATAAGCGGGCCGTGGTGCTGAGCAGCTCCAGGTCACTTTCATCGGCACCGCCGGCGACAAATTGGGTCGTAGAGGAGGGCCAGCGTCCTCGCTGAGCGGAGGAGCTTTTTTCTTTTCCGTAGTCGAAGCGCCAGGGCTGGAGTGGCGGTCTTTCAGTTCGCCGAATTTCCTCCACCCAGCGCAGGGGACGCAATAACTCCTCCATGAAGACTTTTTTGGGAGCAAGTTGGGCCAATCTTTTGCTGTTTGGGGCTTCCAGGTTGACGGAGACCCGGTCAGCAAGCTGCATGCCGCGCAGGACCTGTCCCTTTTCTGCCCCGGGCATGATCTTCAGATGGATATAGCCACGGAAGCCCATTTTGTTCCGCAAGATCTCGGTCGTATCGAGGAGCTGCTCCTGGGTGCGGATGCCGCCCCCCGCTACCCCGGAACTGATAAAAAGGCCATCCACAAGATCTGCCCTGTGGAGCTGCATAAAAAGCTTTGCAAATTCTTCGGGTTTAAAGGTTGCCCGTCGGAAATCTCTCCCGGCGCGGAAAGGACAATAGTAGCAATTCCGCTCACAGGCCGAAGTCAGCAGTGTTTTCAGGAGACGGGTCTTCCTTCCATTTGGCATCACCGCCGGATGGATGTGGAGATCGTCTTCCCGCAGACAGGGTTCGGCAGCAGATAGATTGACAGAATGTTCCGCATCCGCTTCAAAAGTCATTTGCGAACTGAGGTACTTGAGCCTGTTGATCGCTTCCATAGCTTACATTATAGAACATATATTCTAGGAAAGCAATGTCGCATTGGGGCAAATATCCTAATTATTCAGACAAAATCTACTTGATAAGATAATACTTTTCACAG
>NZ_CEYOSI010000294.1:0-3526 GCF_982879505.1 Candidatus Desulfolinea nitratireducens | reverse complement strand
GTAATTGCATTTCTCTAATTTAGCACAAATTCAGCATATTTTCACAACTATCGAGTAATATGTCCTTTTTATTTCACAGAGACCGACCGGTCTGTCTTTTTTTTATTATTACAGATACCCCTTTATCTTTCATCTGACAAATGTCACTTTAACATATTACAATGAACATATTACATCATATTAGCTTCAAGATTTCTCACCCTGCTGAATAAATCACCCCCGCCTAAATTTGAATGGAAAAATTCTATGCCTCGACATAATTAAAGGTCACAATGAAATAAATCAGAAAATGCCTGATACATTAGGAAGAAATACATTTCCTATAATTATTGAAAATTCACTGTGATGTTATAGTAAATGAAATTCGTCACTATGAAAGGTGACATTCGTCAGGTGTAATGAAACGAGTTTTTTGCGATAATTTTTATGAGACCGACCGGTCTGTCCTTGTATAAAGAAATATCACTCTGTTGTTCAGAATACAATACTCGTATTTTTTTCAGATATTTTTTGCTACCTAGCTTTCTTATCAGAAGTTTTTATGCCATTGAATTTTTCACCAGCCAGATGTTTTGTTCAAAACCAGTATTTTTTAGAGAACAAAATGCATAAGTTTAGAGTGTTCCAAACCATGGGATAGGCTAGGAACTTACCCCATGAACGGTGAAAATTCTGTTACCTGTTTTTTAAAAGGCATCATATAACATAACGACTAATTTCGAGAAAAAATGGAGGTAAAAGGATATAAAAGATAATTAACTGATTGTCGTAGTGCAATTGAGAATCTAATTTTGATTGATATTTCCTAGGAGGAGTAACAATGCGTACCAAGAAACTTGTTTGGATAACAACCTTACTACTTGTACTGGCTGTAGCATTAGCTGCTTGCAGCCCGGCAGCACCTGAAGAGCCAGCCCCAGCACCTGAAGAGCCGGCCCCGGCACCTGAAGAGCCGGCCCCAGCACCTGAAGAACCGGCAGTTGATGAACGCGGGACGCTTCGCTTTACCGACGGCCTGGCTTATGGTGGGAACGAGAACCTGGACCCCGTTGATGAAGCCCGCTTCTGGCCATCCATTTCCCTGCTATATGATCGCTTGACAGAGCCTGCCTTTGATTCAATGACTCCAAGCCCATCGTTGGCAGCATCCTGGGAAAGTAATGATGATGCTACTGTGTGGACATTCCACCTTCGCGAGGATGTCTATTTCCATGATGGCACCCAACTCACATCGGCCGATGTGGCTTATTCCGCCAACCATTGGAAAACCTCCGAAACATCCATCCTGGCCTCTACATTTGCTGTTGTTGACAGCATTGAAACGCCGGATGATTTCACCGTTGTTTTCAATCTAAACCAGCCCGTCGTTACCTTTGATCTGACAGTCATGGATTACCGTGCCCGTGTCTTGCCCGTAGATGGCTTGCCCGGTGTCCTGGAGACAGGGATGGGTTCTGGTCCGTTCAAGCTGGAAACCTTGGATGTAGAAGGGGTAACCGTCATGGTTGCCAATGATGATTATTGGGATGGACCTCCTGGGCTTGCAGCAATTGAGGTTTATGGCATCGCTGATGTCGAGGCCCAGGCTACGGCACTCCTCTCTGGTCAGCTTGACTGGCAGGGTGTTACCTATGAAATTTCTCAGCGCTTTGAAGGCAACGATGACTATAAAATCACTCAAATTCCAGGTGGCGATTGGTCAGGATTTGTCATGCGTACCGATATTCCGCCCTTTGACAATTTGGCACTCCGCCAGGCAATGCACCTGGTAGTCGATCGGCAGAAGATGGTCGATCTGGCTCTTTCCGGCGCAGGTACTGTTTCCTGTGACTCGGCCGTTATGCCTGGTGATCCAAATGTGTTGTCAGAATGCTCCTATGAATATGATATCGAAGCGGCTAAAGCCAAGCTGGTAGAAGCTGGTTATCCAGATGGTTTTGAAGTAAATCTGGGTACAGCCGATGTCTGCCAGGACTGGACTGCTCTGACCGAGATCTTCCAGCAAGATGCAGCGCTGGCGGGCATCACCGTCAATATTGTAACAACTTCATCGGATGGTTTCTGGACTGAGCAATGGATGGTGGAACCCTTCGTGATGACCTGCTGGAATGCGCGTGGTGCTGATGCGGCTCTCAATGAGATCTATCGCGGTGGTGGCTCCTGGAATGAATCATTCTGGGCTGTTGATGAGTTTGATGCATTGCTGGATGCGGCTCGTTCCGAGACAGATGCTGATAAACGTCGCCAAAATTACTTGGATGCGCAAATTATGCTCCATGAAGATGGTGGCACAATCATCCCCTATTACTCAAATCTTGTCCGCGTCATGAAGACTTGTATCGATGGGATCCCCCCGCTTTCCGATATCTGGATTGATTGGGATGGAATCACTAAAGATTCAAGCTGCGAATAAGTTCACAGTCAATAATGTATAATGGCGTAGGAGGCAAGGAAACTTGCCTCCTTACGCCTGTTTTTTGTTACTCAAGCAACGTTCGGAAAAAAAATAAAGGATTGAACGTAGCCAGAGAGGAAGTGCCATTTTATGATTGTACTTATTGCACGAAGATTTATTCTCGCTCTGATAACCCTTCTCCTCATCTCTATTATCATCTTTCTTGGCGTTGAAGCCTTACCGGGCGATGCAGCCGATGCCTACCTTGGACAGTCCGCAACTCCCGAAAGTTTGAGGGCCTTACGCGAGGAATTTGGTCTCGACACTCCGGCACACCAACGTTATTTAAACTGGCTGGGAGATATGCTAAAAGGGGATTTGGGCGATTCGATGGCCCGCAGAAAACCTGTTTCTGAGGTCATCGGGAACCAATTTCGTAACACCGTCGTTTTGGCAGCGGCGGCAGCAATTGTCGGCATCCCTCTGGCCATCGTGTTGGGCGTTTTCGCCGGACTTACACGTGATAAATGGCCCGATATCCTTGTTTCTCTTGTAGCGATTCTTGGCATGACCCTGCCAGGATTTGTCACGGCGACCGTCCTGATATACGTATTTTCCATCCGACTGGAGTGGTTTCCTGCAATTGCGATGGTTCCCACAGATGCCCCTGTTATAGAAATACTACCCAATATTTTTTTACCAATCATCACGCTCACCTTTATTATGGTTGCCCATATTTTGCGTTTGGTGCGCACCAATATGATTGAAGTACTGGTGAGCAACTACGTTCAGATGGCACGCTTAAAAGGCGTACCAGCAATGCGGATTGTCTTCCTCCACGCTTTGCCAAATGCCATGCTGCCTTCCATTAATGTCATCGCCCTCACACTTGCCTGGTTATTGGGTGGTGTAGCTATTATCGAAACCGTTTTCAACTACCCTGGTATTGGAAAACTCTTAATCAATGCCATTGGTGACAGAGATCTGGCTCTTGTTCAAGGTATCGCGATTATTCTTGCCGGCATTTATATTGGCGTTAATTTAATTGCCGACTTGCTGGCCCTTGTACTTAATCCTCGCTTGCGGACCTCTCGGGGACACTAAATTTCAAATGATAAATAATCAGTTTAC
>NZ_CEYOSI010000293.1:0-3530 GCF_982879505.1 Candidatus Desulfolinea nitratireducens | reverse complement strand
AGGCGAGCCAATTCAAAACCAGCCTTCTGCCACGCAGCTGGGTCCCACCCATTTACGGTATCCACTGCTACGCGGCCGGACATCATTTTAATAACAATATGCGCATCCAGCAATTTGAATTCGTTATGCGCAACCAGCAAAATAACTGCATCCACATCGGCAAGAACTTCCTCCAAAGTAGGGACAATGGTTAAGTTGGGCAAGGTTGCGTTCGGAGCAAATGGCTCGAAGGCTTTCACCTTTGCTCCAGCATCCTGAAGCAAAAGCACGACCTCAACAGCAGGGCTTTCGCGCAGATCATCCACATCTGGTTTATAGGCCAGACCGAGCGCGGCAATACTTTTGCCCTCCAACGAACCAAGTGCACGTTCCACCAAGTTTACAACAAATTTTGGCTGGGCGTCGTTCACTTCCCGTGCGGTGCGAATGAGCGGCGTTATTTCTGGCGCAGCTTCAACAAGGAACCAGGGGTCAACACTAATACAATGCCCTCCCACACCAGGTCCAGGTTTCAGAATATCAATCCGTGGATGCAGGTTGGCAAGCGAGATCGCTTCCCAAACATCCACGCCGAAACGGTTGGCGAGACGGGAAAATTCATTGGCTATCGCAATATTGACATCGCGGGTGGTATTTTCCATCAATTTGACCATTTCGGCGGTCGTGGCATTGGTTTTGACGATCTGGCCTTTGACGAATACAGAATACAAGTCATAGGCTGCCTGCGCCGACTCTGGTGTAACTCCACCAACTACACGGGCATTCTCGACCAACTCACGTAAAATCTGGCCGGGCAATACACGCTCGGGCGAATAGGCAAGATGAAAATCCACGCCGGCCTTCAACCCGGATTTCTCAAGGATGGGGGCAACCAGATCAATGGTTGTGCGTGGGGGTGAGGTCGACTCCAGCACAACGAGATTGCCATTTTTAAGATGCGGGGTAATTGCCTCCGCTGCAGAGATAACAGCACGCATGTCGGCACGTTTTCCATCTTCGTAGAAGGGGGTCGGCACCGCAATAATGAAAGCCTCAGCAGGCTCTGGTTGAGTCGCGACCCGCAACTTCCCTGATCGGATCGCATCTTGAACGAGGTTCAGCAATCCAGGTTCGTGGATATGCAGACCTCCCTTTTGGAGCGTCTCGATAATAAGGGGGTTAATATCAACCCCCACAACTTCTAACCCATGCGTGGCAAAAGTGCTGGCGGTGGGCAGGCCGATATATCCCAGCCCAAGAACACAAATTTTCTGAAATTTCACAATTTCTCCAAGTGGTGCAATTTTCTAGCTTGGATATTATACAACCAACGGGCGATAAAATCGTAAATTGTATTGTATAATGAATTTGGTAATTTCAGAAAAGAGGAAAAATGGATACTGTCTTGCTCAACCCCAATATTGCCTATCTGTTTTTGGTCAGTGGTGTTCTATTGACCTTTTTTGCCCTGGTTACGCCGGGCACAGGTTTTTTGGAAGTGGGCGCGTTTTTCGTGATGGCGCTGGCAGGATATGCGATCTATAATCTGCCGATTCACCTGTGGGCGTTAATATTGCTCGGGGTGAGCGTTATCCCCTTTGTGATGGCGATCCGCAGCACGACCAAACGTGGGCTATATCTCAGCTCGAGCATCGTTGGTGTGGTGATCGGATCGGCGTATCTCTTCCGAGGGGAAGGTTTGGCTCCGGCTGTCAACATTTTCCTCGTGATCATTGTTTCCCTGCTAATGGGTGGCTTTTTGTGGTTTGTCATTATCAAGACCCTCGAGGCTCTCGAAGCCCGCCCCTCGCATGACCTGGATGCCCTGACAGGTCGCATCGGCGAAGCAAAAACGGAAATTCACGACGAAGGTTCTGCTCAAATTGCAGGTGAGCTTTGGACTGCTCGAAGTGAAAACCTAATTTTAGCTGGTTCACGGGTTCGGGTGACCAAACGAAACGGTTTTATTTTGACCGTGGAAGAGATTGAAGAATAGCACTTTAGAAATACTTGTTTTGTAACAATCAGTTCAATTATCAGGAGGTAGTAAAATGGCAACAGAAATTTTATGTCTTGTTGGTGGTGTTGGCGTTGTCGTCATCGCGTTCTTAGCCAGTGCAATCCGTATCATCCCCGAATATCAGCGTCTGGTCGTCTTTCGGCTGGGACGCTGTCTGGGAGAAAAAGGACCGGGCATTGTTTTCCTGATCCCCGTTGTTGACCGTGCAGCACGTGTTGATTTGCGTGAGCAGGTACGCGAGATCCCGCATCAAACCGCGATTACCAAAGATAATGCTGGTATTTCGGTAGACTTCATTTGGTATTACAAGGTTCTTGATCCCAGTGAATCGGTTTTGCAGGTCGGTAATTTCGAAGCAGCAGCCCAGGGTATGGCAACCACGACCTTGCGAGCGGTCCTTGGCGGCATCTCGCTCGATGATGCCCTCTCTGAGCGCGAACACATCAACTCAATGCTGCGCACCCGCCTCGATGAAGTCACAGAGCGCTGGGGTGTCAAAGTAACCAATGTTGAAATCCGCGAGATCATCCCGCCGCGCGAGATTCAGGAATCAATGAACCGCCAGATGACTGCCGAACGTATTCGCCGTGCTGTTGTGACAGAATCTCTCGGTACAAAAGAAGCTGCCATCACGGTTGCTGAAGGGGCAAAGAAATCTACTATTCTGGAAGCGGAAGGCAAGAAACAAGCTGCTGTTCTCGAGGCTGAAGGTCAGCAAAAGGCGCAGGAACTCAAGGCCCAAGGTTATGCTGCCGCGCTAAAAAATATCTTTGCCGCAGCCAAAACAATTGACCAGAAGACGATGACCCTGCAATACTTTGAAACCCTTAAAGAAATGGGACAGGGCGAATCGACCAAATATATTTTCCCGATGGAATTCACCAGCATGATCGAGAAATTCGTCAGCGGAAAAAAATAAAAGCTCCCCCCAGCCCTAAAGGGCATCCCCCCGCACGCGGGGGGAACGAGGCAAGACCTGACAGGTTTCCAAAACCTGTCAGGTCTTCTTTTAACCATGACTATTGAAATCATCCCCGCCACCCTCCGCGATCTGAATGCTCTCCGCACCCTGGAGGATATTTGCTTTCCGGAAGATGCCTGGTCCCTTTTTGACCTGGTCGCCGTATTAACCTTCCCTGGTGTAATTCGATTAAAATCTGTCAAGAATGGAAAGATGGTCGGATTTATTGCCGGTGATCCACGCCCATCGCAAGGATTCTCATGGATCGCCACCTTTGGAGTTTTGCCAGATTATCGACGACAAGGCATTGGGCGAGAACTTTTGCATCGGTGCGAGGAGCAACTTTCCACTCCTCGGGTACGGCTTTCCGTCCGCCTCTCGAATAAAAACGCCATCCAGCTTTACCGCCAAGAGGGCTACCAGACGATTGATATCTGGGAAAAATACTATAAAGATGGGTCAGATGCAGTCTTAATGGAAAAGAGTCGCATTGAATAGGATTATTAATTAAGAGAAGCACACACAGGGGGTATAATGGGGTCATGACGAAGAAAACCCTCCCGCCGCCGC
>NZ_CEYOSI010000292.1:0-3530 GCF_982879505.1 Candidatus Desulfolinea nitratireducens | reverse complement strand
GAGTTTGCCAGAAATGCGCCATATTCCCAGAAATTATTTACGACAATCCGTGTGGTTGGAGACATACCGCGTGGGCCGACATTCCCGTTGACGATACCAGCCACCACAACTGCCAGCACGCCGCTCACATGGAGCTCTTCACCGATGAGGTATGCGCCAAAAGCAAGGATGGTTGTGATCGTGGTTTCAACAAGGGCATCGTCTATCCGGCCAATGGCCTGCGAGGCCAATATCCCCAAGATCAAGCCTACAAAAACACCTCCACCGGCCACACGCACAAAGTCGATCAGGCTTTCGGTCAGGTTAAATTGCCCGCGCAAAGCGATATCGAGCATCAGGCCAAACATCACAATAGCAGTGCCGTCGTTGAAAAGGCTTTCCCCTTCGAGCAAAATTTGCAGGCGTTTGGGTACACCCAACTGTTTGAAAAGCGCCACAACTGCCACAGGATCTGTCGCTGCGATCAAGGCGCCAAAGACCAATGCGGTAGCCATCGACATTCCCGTTCCCCAGTTGATCGCTCCCCCCACCAACATCGTTGTCAGGATTACGCCGGGAATTGCCAAAAGCATGATCAGCCCAAAATCACGCCGCAAATCATCCACGCGGATATGGAAGGCCGCTTCAAAAAGCAGGGGCGGAACCAGGATTCCCAAAATTAACTCGGGAGAAATAATTAACTCACTCTGCCTGATAAAGGTCAGCACCAGCCCCATAATGACCAAACCAACTGTATAGGGCCAGCGGAACCGTTTTGCCAGGATCGATACAACTAAGGCAATTAGCAGCAATAGCAGGATGCTGCGTTCTGCTTCAAGAATAATATGGCCAAGTTCTTCCATAGACTTTTTCTTCTTATGAGTCGATGAGTATCACTTGCAAGGATACATTTGATACTAGAGGTGACCAGCACCTCATATTCTATATACTATACCTTTAAATGGATACAGTGCACGGATTCTCATCCGTGACCTCAATTTGCTCTCCATTCGGAAAGGTGATCTCGGTCTTTTCCGCATCTCGTTTAACTTTCAACCTGCGATACTTTATCGTTACCGGCCATGGGAAGGGATTCTGCCCTTCCAGCCGCACCTTTGTCGCTGAGATGATCTCTACTCCCAAAATTTGCAGGAAGAGTCCCGTTGGGGCGAGGCCGCTGAGTGCATTCCGCTCACCGACGCCTGTTCCAACTACGGCATTATAGGTTTGATAAAAAGCGTTATTTTTTTTCAGGTTTTGCAGGATACCGTGCATCAGATATGCGAATAGGCGCGTCGCTTCACGTTGATATCCGTAGGCCAGCAAACCCTCGGTAACCAGTTGATTCCAGGGGAGGTGAACGCTGAGGCAGGTTGCCTCGGCCTCTATTGTCGGGGGGGAGGGGCAGGCTGGCAAGCCAAATGGGCGCTTATATTTTTCGGCATTGGATATTGTTCGGTCCACGAGCGATTCTGCCTGTTTTTCGTCCATCATCTCCGCCCAGAGAGGTAAAAGTTGAGTATGATCGTCTGCACTCAAATCGACTGTGCGGATGATGATTTTGTCCTTCTCATCCACATCGTTGATCGTAATCTTTCCGGTTTTTCCATAGATCTTTTTGCTGGTGGCAACTGAGCCTGCGCTGGTGGACTTGAATTCGAGGGGAGTGATGGTTTCGCCATTGCCGAGTTTGAAGATAAATTCGCTGATCTCGGCCTCAGGGCGGCGAGTGGCGCTGCCTTCTGTTTTGATTTCAATCAATAGACGGACGGGTTTCTTAAAGCTCTCATTGAGGATGATTTCCCCGCCGCCGGTTTGACGGTGAAGAATTTTACCGTGTTGGGCGAGATTGCTATCTCGGTCTAGGTGTCGGTAGGCTGCCTGTCGTGGCTTCCAGCAGGCCTGAAGACCAGTGAGCAGAACCTCGGCTTGTGTATTTAGTATGGCGAAATCGTTCTTTTCGCCAATGATTTCACCGATTTTGATCAGGGATTTTGCCTCACGGTAGAGTGCGGAAAAAAGTGAGGGGCTGTGAACAGTGGATATATCTACACCACGCCCCCAGGGATGCCAGCTATCGAAAAGGGGATGATCTTCAAAGCCTGTCTGGAGAGGATGGTCCCATTCAGGGAGATTGTCATTATTGCGATCATGCTCTGGCCCAAACCATGCCCAGAAGAATTGGAGCAGCGCCGGGTATGCTTCGGCGAGAAAGTGCTCGTCCTGGTTCTTTTTGTACAGATCCCATGCAAAAGAGGCGAGAAAAGGCGCCGCAAGCAGTTGGCTGCGCTGACCAGCCAGACCGGGTTTGTGATCAATATTGCCCGATTCGTTTTTAGCAGATAAAAAGTTTTTCAGGAGACCTTGCCCCAATAGGGGAGCGCCGGGCAGAAGACTGGCCAGATAAAGAGCCTCAAGAGGTGACTGCCCGCTCCAAATAGGCGGATGGTCGCTGCCATCACCACTGCGGGAATTTCCATGATCGGGTTGCCGCGCAGAGACAAAGGTGGGCTCTGGTAAATGATCGCTTGCCTTAAAAAAGAGCCGAAAGGCGGCTTGCTGGCTGAGGGCAAAAGCCGCATCCCAGGCAGGGTCGCCAGTTTCAATATCAACCACCTGGCTGGCATTGGTCAATTCGATCCGGGCACGCTCGGCATCCCAGGGGCGTGCAACCGTGCGACGAGCGAGTTCGAAGGAATCTTCTCTTTCGGGTAGCGCGGCTTGCGCCCAGCTAAAGCGCCGTTTTGCGCCGGGTCCGAGGTCAAATTTCAGGTTGAGAGAGGGCTGTGGTCCTGTGCCAAAGGAGGGGCCGCCCGTCAGAAAGATAACGGGTGCAAGATTCGCGGTCTTTCCTGCCAGGATATTGACCGCCTGGATTTGTTCCTGCTGAAGATTTCTCCCCATTAGTGGAGATAAAAGCGCGCATAATTCAAACTCGATTTGGCGTTCATCTGTAGTTCTGTTGGCGATATTTAGACGCCCGCAAATGCTATGAGAGTCGGGAATCCAATATTCGGCGGTGACCTCAAGATCCTTAAAGGGAAAAAATTTGACCTCCAAAAAGTTGGCATAAAAGAGGGTAATCCGTGGCGGGGTCGCGAAAAAAGCGGGATCGCTGATCATATTTCCATCTTCATAAAAACGTGGAAAAATCCGCATGGCGCGCGCGCGCAATCCATAGGTGGTCCTTAAAGCCAGGGAAGCGGGTTCCCCACTGCCAAGCTCTAATTCCCAAATATGATCGTTGCCATAGTCAGGGGATGATAACCGGGCATCCGCCGCCATAGTTAAAGAAAGTGGATCGTCGGAGCCAAGGGACCAGGTTCGCATGGCTTTATTGTACGATAGTTTGGAAGTAGTTCAAAGGTTATATGCTAGAATCATGGATACTAAAAAGCGTATGGAGTGTTATTGTATCTGATCAAACCATACGAATAGGAGTTTATATGACATCCACGATCCCTGCCGTTCGCGGTAAGTATTTTGAAGAGTTTGAAGTTGGGCAAAAAATGATCTCACCCGGACGAACTATCACCGAGAGTGATGTGGTC
>NZ_CEYOSI010000291.1:0-3561 GCF_982879505.1 Candidatus Desulfolinea nitratireducens | reverse complement strand
ATTATAAAATACATCATCCATTGTAAAGACCAATGGGCGGCGTCCCTCAGGGACGAAAAGATCGCCATTGATCCAGTCTTCCAAATGAATCAGGGTAAACCCAGCCTGATTGAGCGCATCCATCCCATCTATAAAATCCTCCATCCGAATTTTATGATCGGTTGATTTTTCGGAAGAATTTGGGGCAAATTGATGATAGTTGATAATCGGGACGCGCGCATCTTCGGACCAGATTGTGGTTGTCAGAAAAAACGGAATCTCTGTCGGTGTTGGAATCTGTGTCTCGGTTGGGACGGCGGCCATTGTCTCCGCCGCCATCGTGTACGCCATTGCCAGTGCAGTCGCCTCTATGTCAATGGGTGGGCTTAGAGGTGCGGTGGTTGGCCTCTCACTGCATGCGCTCAAAAACAGGACCAGGCTGAGAATATATTTTGCAGAATTTTTCATAAAGCCCTTTTTGATAATTTTATACCTGTAATTATACTCTTTTAGATTAGCAGGAATAAAAAAGGTGACGGGCACTTATAAAATACCTGTCACCTTTTCTGGTAAGCAGAGACTTGGCTTAGTTAGCTGATTTCATCGCCTTCCATACCTTTTCTGGGGTGATCGGATTGCTGTCAATATCTACGCCGACGGCATTGCGGACAGCGTTCCCGACCGCGGGAGCAACACCATCCATTGGGATTTCAGCGACAGCCTTCACGCCAAAGGGATGACTTGGCTCAAAGGTCTCGACAAAGATCACTTCCATTTCTGGCATCTCATCAGCCTGGAAGATATGGTAATCACCAAAATCTTTTTCGCGGGCTTCGCCTTTTTCATTGTAGACCATCTCCTCACAAACGGCATAGCCGAGGGCCTGCGTCAGGCCTCCTTCGACCTGGCCGGATGCAGCTATCGGATTGACGATCACACCGGAATCGACCGCCATAACGAGCTTGTCGACGGTCACCTGGCCGGTTTCAGTATCGACTGTCACTTCAGCAAACTGGGCGGCAAAGGGGGGAGGCGATGATGGGGAAACATAAGAGGCAGTCGCCATGATCTGCTCCTGATCGTTACGATGGAGGGTGTCCAACGCGATCTCTGATAATGGGATTGAGCGACCGTCAGGCGCGTATGCCTGCCGGTCCGCTAATCGAATATTCAAAAATTCGTCTTCCGGCAGTTCCAACATTTTTGCCGCACGGATCTTGATCCGCTCAGCGACTTTTTCGGCTGCAAGCGTCGCCGCCGCACCAGAGACATAGGTCGTAGAGGAGGCATAGGCGCCGACATCAAAGGGGGTGAAATCTGTGTCAGATGAATAACAGATCATATCATCTATGGGTACGCCGAGTACCTCAGCTGCCATCTGGGCCAGAACGGTATCGGAACCGGTACCAAGATCGGTCGCGCCGACGAGCAGATTGAAAGAGCCATCATCATTCATTTTGATCGAGGCACCCCCCATATCAAGGTAAGGAATCGCAGTTCCCTGCATCACGGTCGCCACGCCAACCCCTTTGCGTTTGGTCGGGTTTGCATTGCGCCACTCAGCATTATTATATTTACTGTCCCAGCCAATGGCTGCCTTGCCTTGCTGGACACATTCCTCCAGGCCAACGGTCTGGATGATCTCGGGGCGTGGTTCGCGGCCTTCGTTCCAGGCAGTGCTGAAGGGATGGAACTCACCCGGGCGAATGGCATTTTTTAAACGAAATTCGAGCGGGTCAAAACCCATCTCTATTGCGATTTTCTCAAGGTGGCGATCCAGCGGCCAATAGCCCTGCGGGACGCCATATCCACGATAGGCACCAGAGGGCGGGCGATTGGTATAAACAATATCGGCGTGGAAACGGATATTCGGTGATTTGCGATATTTGCCATCGCCGACGTAGAGCGCCAATGATTTATGGCCGGTATTGCCGGTTACTGTCAGTGCGTGTGCACCATTCGCACCCGTATCAGAAAGAATCTTCATTTCATTGGCGGTCAGCGTACCATCTTTTTTGACCCCGGTTTTCATCCAGATTCTCATCGGATGCCGTGAGCGGCTGGCGATAAACTCTTCTTCGCGGGTGGTTTCGTGCATCACAGGACGTCCTGTTGCAATTGTAAGATGTGCGGCAATATCCTCGATCTGGACCTCTTGTTTTCCGCCGAAGCCCCCACCGATGCGTGGCTTAATGACCCGAATCCGCTTGATGGGCAGATCGAGCACCGGGGCAAGCATCCTCCGAACATGGAAGGGAACCTGTGTGCTGGTGCGGATAACCAAACGATCATCCTCGTCC
Source organism: Candidatus Desulfolinea nitratireducens (assembly GCF_982879505.1). Lineage (NCBI taxonomy): Bacteria > Bacillati > Chloroflexota > Anaerolineae > Anaerolineales > Candidatus Desulfolinea > Candidatus Desulfolinea nitratireducens. Next base: position 1,282 of record NZ_CEYOSI010000291.1, on the reverse strand, counting down.
CAATAGGTGATGACAACATGCGGCTCGATGTGGGCTTGTTGTACTTTAGGAACCTCGTAAACGGCCTCGAAGACCTGATCCGCTTCAGAGAATCCTTTTTCAACATCGCCAATATCGATCCGGATTTCAGCCGCCAAATTTTTGGATGCATCTGAATCGGCAAAATCCACATATTCAGGTTCGTCGTGCAGGATCGGAGCGCCGGGCTTCATCGCCTCTTCGATATCCAGCAGGATGGGGAGTTCCTCGTATTCGACCTCGATCAGACGAAGGGCCTGCTCGGCGATCTCGGGCGTTTCGGCGGCGACAAATGCGACCCTGTCTCCAACAAAACGAACTTTTTTATCCAGCGAAAAAGTGTCCAGCGGTCCGGGGATGGGATCAGATTGCCCGGCCGTTGACCAGACAACTCGGGGGATATCCTCATGGGTCAGGACAGCCACAACTCCGGGAAAGGCGCGGGCTTTGCTGGCATCGATTTTTTTGATGCGGGCGTGCGCCAAAGGCGATTTCAGTACCTTGGCATGCAACAACCCGCGCATTTCGATATCCGCCACGAAGGCAGATTTGCCCTGCGAGAGCTTGATGGCATCCACCTTTGGCTCAGATTTACCAACGACCTGATAAGTCGATTTTTTATCACTCAGAATAACTTTTGGGGTCACCTGTGTCTGCGTGGAGGGGCTATCATCCAACTCAGGGATATCATCGGCGGTGGTGGTAGTGTCGAACCAAAGACCTTCTCCGTTCAGGGGATCGACTGCCTCGCCGCGCATGACTGCACCTGCTCGCATCACCGCTTGAACGGGTTTCACGTAACCGGTACAGCGACACAGGACTCCGTTCAGGGCTGAGCGCACCTCTTCTTCGGTGGGAGCAGGCTTGCCATCCAGGAGCGATTTCGCCGCCAGTATTTGCCCGGGTGTGCAATATCCACACTGAATTGCGCCGGTTTCAATAAAGGCCTGTTGCAAGGGATGTAATCCATCTGTCTTTTTCCAGCCCTGATCAGGATGTTCACCAAGTGCTTCCAGCGTCGCAATTTCATGCCCCTCGATCTGGGCTGTCAGTATCATTCCGGCATTGATCGGCTTGCCATCCAATAAGATCGTGTCAGCGCCGGTCAGACCATGCTCGTCGCCGAATTTGATGCTGTGGAAGCCTAATTTACGTAAGGTAGTCAGTGCTGTTTCACCGGGAAGAATGCTGGCTTCAAACGATTTTCCATTAATAAGTAGTTGAACGTTCATGATTGCTCCTTTTTACCTCTCCCCTAGCCCCT
>NZ_CEYOSI010000290.1:0-3565 GCF_982879505.1 Candidatus Desulfolinea nitratireducens | reverse complement strand
TCGACGCCACCAAGAGCCTATTTGTCAGATATATACCTGGAATAAGAGGGCCGTGCCAATCCCTACAACCAGCATCATCAGGATGGCGAATAATATGGGTTTACGCAGGGCAACCGAGCCCATTGCCAGGGCGATCCCGCCTTTGACGGCAGTATTTGACATGGTGGCAAGGACGATCGCCAGCGCTGCTTTTGGCAGGGCCACAACGCCCGTCTTGCTCAACTCGGCCATTGAAAGCGTAATTGCATCAACGTCGGCAATCCCGGAAATAACGCTTGAAAGGTAAAGACCGGTATCTCCGAGATACATTTGCGCAGCCCTTGAAACGAGCAGGACAAGGGCATAAAGTAAACCAAATTTTATCGCCGTTCCCAGATCAAAGGGGTTTGAAAATTCAATATCCCCTTTTTCAGCTGTACGTTGGGAGAAAAACAAATATAGGCAATAAATTAAACCAATTAGCCCGGATGCAGCGATCGGTATCCAGACCAGTTTTAACAGGGGTTGATAGATAACTCCAACTTCGATCAGGACACGCGCAAACATGACAGTCCACGCGACAGTGATCGCCAGCGCAAAAGGTCTCGAAAGATCAGGCTCCCGGTTGCTCCGCTCAGAAAAACTCAAGGTGACCGCGGTGCTGGAAACCAGGCCGCCCAGAAAACCGGTGATTCCGATCCCTTGTTCAGGGCCAACAACTTTGATCGCAACATAGCCCAGAAAACTAATCCCTGAGATGAAGACCACCATCAGCCAAATCTTGAAGGGGTTCAGGACGTCAAATGGAGGCGGCAGAAAACTCTGGTTGGGGAGAACGGGCAAAATGATGGCACTGATCACAGCCAGTTGCAAGGCAGCAAAAATATCTTCTTTGGTTAGATTACGTGCAAAACGATCAGTTTCAAGTTTGATCGAAAGCAATACAGTGGTTACGATACCAATTGCGATTGCCAAAGTGAGATATCCCCAATAGGCCATTGCACCTGCGCTGATCGTAACCACGATCGCAACTTCGGTTGTCAGCCCAACCTGTCCCTTACGAGCATCAATAAAATAAGCAACAGTTGAATAGGCCCCCAGCAGGAAGATCATCCCGACAAAGGCAATTGGCGAATCCAGTTGATCGGCGATCATGGCCGCCAACCCTCCGGCGAGACCGAATAATGCAAAGGTCCGTTCGCCTGCAATGATTTCCCTGCCAGGGCCACCATGTGCATATTCACGTTGCAAACCGATCAAAAAGCCGATTGCCAGAGCGACACCAAGTCGCAGGAAGAGATCTGCATTTTCCACCATACTATTTATCCTGGGTAATTAGACAGAGATTGCATCCGGGCACTATGAATATGGGTGATGGCGACAGCCAGTGCATCTGCCGCATCGTCGGGACGGGGGACGCTCTCCAGCTCGAGTAACATCCGCACCATCTCCTGGACCTGTTTCTTCTCCGCAGACCCATACCCTGCTACCGCCAATTTGATCTCATTAGGCGTGTATTCGGCGGGGTCCAGCCCGGCTTGAGCGAGGGCAAGCATCACCACACCACGGGCCTGTCCGACTGCGATGGCGTTGGTCACATTACGCTGAAAAAACAACTTCTCCACCGCACAACGTTCCGGACGGTGGAGAAGCAGGATTTCATTCAATTGATCGTAGATCAGGATCAGGCGTTTGTGGGCGGCCATCTTTGCCGGTGTGGTAATGACACCAAAGGCAAGCGCTTCAAGACTGTCATCGCGATTCTGACGGACAAGTCCGTATCCGGTCGTAGCTGTGCCAGGGTCAATTCCCAGCACCAAAGTCATGTTTGAACCGCCAAGTCGCCGAGGGTGCGCTTAAGTTTTGGCGAATTTAAAAAAGGCTTGGCGTTCTTTGCTTCCTGGCGATTTATATGCATATGGCTGTTTTATTCAGCCTCGAGGGCAGCCATTGCCTCATCGGATATGCCCATATTATGGTAGATATTCTGAACATCATCCAATTCTTCCAGATTTTCCACAACCCTGAGCACTTGGAGTGTATCATCAACGCTCAGATCCATTTCCTGCTTGGGTTCCATGCGCAGGCCGGCATCTTCAGGGTCTACATTAGCAGCACGCAAGGCATCACCAATATTTTTGAAACTAGTGACCGGGCCAACGATCTCAATCATGCCATTATCCTGGGTGACATCATCCGCGCCTGCTTCAATAGCCAGCTCAAAGGCTGAGTCAAAATCCATTTTACTTTCATCAAAAGCGAAAAAAGCGATCCGCTCAAATTGCCAGGCGACTGAGCCGTTCGCGCCGAGGCTTCCGCCATATTTATCCAGGCCATGACGAATTTCAGCCACTGTGCGATTTTTATTCTCGGTCATACATTCCATGAGCACAGCCACGCCCTTGGGAGCGTAGCCTTCATAGGTTACTTCTTCGTAAACGACACCATTTTTATCTTCGCCAGTACCACGTTTGATCGAGCGATCAATATTATCTTTGGGCATATTCCCCGCGCGGGCTTTTTCTATCGCCAGGCGCAAGCGGAAATTGGTATCAGAATCGCCGCCACCTTCGCGGGCAGCCATGACGATCTCACGACTTAAGCGGGTAAATGCCGCCCCTCGTTTTGCATCGGCCAACCCTTTTTTACGTTTAATGGTCGACCATTTTGAATGTCCAGACATGGGAATTCTCCTTCTTTAGAACTTCATCCAACAGGATGGGAGTTTTTTATTTGTGGTCTTCCTATTATAACGGGAAATCAGTATTCAGTAGCACAGTAATCAGTGATCAGTTGTCAGAAATCAGTAATCGGTCAGACCACTTAGGCCTCGTAGACAACCTAGACCACCCGACCAATCAGGCGACCTTCTTCCCTTTTTGTCTTTCCGGGTTTCCCATGGCCGCATCCAGGGCTTGATGGATGGAGCGCACTTCGACAATCTGAATATCTTTTGGCCAGGGTTCGCTCTTACGAATACGTGTTGGGACAATCGCAACCTTGAAACCGAGTTTGGCAGCCTCACGCAGGCGAAGCGGCATCTGCGAGGGCATTCGGAGTTCTCCTGCCAGCCCCAATTCGCCGATCAGTACCACATCCGCGCGGACGGGTGTATCACGCATCGAGGAGGCAATCGCCGCGGCAATCGCCAGATCTGCAGCGGGTTCATCAATTTTTAAACCACTGACCACGTTGACGAAAATATCCTGCTCGGTGAGTTTGACACCAGCCCGGCGGGTCAGCACAGCCGCGATCAACAATAAACGATTAAAGCTGACCCCATTTGGGGTGCGGCGGGCATTCCCGAAATTGGTCGGGCTGGTCAGCCCCTGGATTTCAACGAGGAGCGGACGGGTCCCTTCCATCGTCACCGCGACGGATGATCCGGGGGCGTTCACCATTCTTTCAGCGAGGAATGCTTCTGAAGGGTTGCTGACTTCTACCAACCCGCGCTCGTGCATCTCAAAAACGCCAACCTCGGCAGTCGCGCCAAAACGGTTTTTGATCGAGCGCAAAAGTCGATAGGCCTGATAGCGATCCCCCTCGAGATGCAGGACTGTATCTACGATATGCTCCAGCACACGCG
>NZ_CEYOSI010000289.1:0-3594 GCF_982879505.1 Candidatus Desulfolinea nitratireducens | reverse complement strand
CGGGTTAGCTCACTAGCAAGGTTTTTCCTTCAAAGATGGCTTCCGCAAGACTGGAACTCATAACCCGGAGGTCGCAGGTTCGAGTCCTGCCCCCGCTATCGAAAAGGACACATAAGTTTAAGCTTATGCGTCCTTTTCTTATAATAGGCAAAACCCTAATATCCATTCAGGCATAGCAGAGCACCAAGCTCAGAAGGGTTACCAACAAAACCTAAACTGAACCGCTTAGAAATAGACACTCTTTTTTGTCGTTTAAGAACACTACTTGGAAAAAATGCTCTACGACAACGCACTGTTAGCCCGGGCCTACCTGCATGCCTGGCAGATCACTGGAAAGACGCATTATCGGCAGATATGCAATGAGACGTTAAATTTCGTCATTCGTGAGATGACACATCCGGATGGTGGATTTTACTCATCCCTGGATGCAGATTCCGAAGGTGTGGAAGGCAAATTTTACGTTTGGACAAAAGATGAAATAAGAAATATTCTTCAGGAATCCTTTTCCTCAAAGGAAACGGGTTCCTTTACGACTCTTGAATTCTTTGAAGCAGCATATGGGATTATTGCATCAGGAAATTGGGAGGGAAAAACTATTCTGCAACGCGCATTAGATGATGCCACCCTCGCCGCACGCTTCGTGCTTGACCCTGAACTTGTCCCCGCCAAACTGGCAGTTGCTCACAAAAAACTTCTTACCGTCAGAGAAAAACGCATCCGTCCAGGTACAGATGACAAGGTCCTCACCGAATGGAACGGGTTGATGCTGATCGCCTTTGCTGAAGCAGCGCGCGTATTTGGAGACAAAAATTATCTTAAAATGGCTACCCGCAACGCAGATTTTCTTCTGACGGCCCTGCGACCGGGTGGCCAACTCCGTCGCGCATGGCGAGAAGGGCAATCCAGTAACGAGGTTTTTCTCTCTGACTATGCAGCGTTAATCCTTGGCTTGCTCGAACTATATCAGACTGATTTTAATAATCGCTGGTACATTGCCGCTCAAGTATTGGGTGAGGAGATGATCGCCAAATTTAGCGATTCCGCAGGCGGCTTTTTCGATACGACCGAAGAGGCCGCAGAATCATCCTCGCTGCCAATCCGGCCGAAAGAAATTCAGGATAACGCCATCCCATCTGGGAACGCCTTGGCGGCAGAGGCGCTGCTCAAATTAACCGCTTTCAGCAATAACGATAACTATCGTCAACGGGCTGAGTCTGCCCTGGGATTGGTAAGCGAGTTCGTGAACAGGTATCCAACTGCCTTTGGGCACTGGCTCTCGGCTGCAGATTTTTCCCTCCAAAACATGAAGCAGATTGCGGTTGTGAGCGATCCGGGGCGGGACGTGACTCAAGCTCTTTTGGCTGAAATCCGTTCGAGATATAGACCAGATTTGATCGTCGCGATGTCCCCCTATCCCCTCCTAAATGGTGCCCCTGAATTACTCCTTAATCGCCCACTTAAGGATGACAAACCAACCGCCTACGTTTGCGAAGGCTTTACCTGCCAACTACCGGTAAATACACAAGCAGAGCTAAGAAAAGAATTGAATTAATGATCAAACTCCCTGAAGTTCAGGGAGTTTGATCATATTAAACTGAGCATGTTTTTATTATTCTTCTTCTTTAGCTTCTTCTTCCTGCGATTCTTCATTATCTTTACCTTCACCTATTCCTTCACGGAAATTGCGAATTCCAGATCCCAACTCACCTGCGATCTTTCCAAGACGGCCGGGGCCAAAAAGAAGCACAACGATAACAAGAATAATTAACAGTTCCGGGACACCTAATTTTGTAAACATCTTTCTCTCCTTGTTTGCTTTTCTGCAATGCAGTCATTTTACTACAAACCATGCTTGTTTACTATCGCAGTCACGCTTTTTGCTGGTTTCGTAAACGGAGCACCACAATCCATGGGCAGGATTCGATGAATATGAGAGTGTCTCAGACAAATAATTTGGGGATTTTAATATGCACAAAAACAAATATGTTTATTTTGATATTTTTCTAAACATTAAATCACCCTTTGAGGTTTCAAAGGATGATTTAATATTCATCAATATTTTATTGATTCCAGCGACCCCACAGGAGGCCTTCAACAATACGGATCATCCTCAACAGGACAGATCGGATACGTGCCAAAACCAGATACCAGCCATGATATACCTTGCGCTCTGAGGGCAAGGGTTCACTCCATTCAGCAGCGAGAGCACCCCAGGTCAACCCCGCTCCGAAGCCAACAAAGACAACCTTATCGCCGGCATTTAACCGACCGCTCTCAACGGCTTCCACAGCCGCGATGGGAATTGAAGCGGTCGAGGTATTTCCATAGCGGTCAACATTGACCATAAATTTATCCATGGGGAGTTTCAAGCCGCGGGCAGCGGCCTCGATGATACGAATATTGGCTTGGTGAGGGATGATCAGGTCGACATCCTCCAATTCTAAGCCAGCTTTTTCAAGGGTCTCTTTGGTGGCACGTGCCATCACACGGGTAGCAAAGCGGAAAACACCCTTCCCGTCCATCTGAAGAAAATGTAAACCATCACGTACTGTCTCGGCAGTTGTTGGGAGTTTACTCCCACCTGCTGGAACAGATAGCAAATCACCACCAGAGCCGTCAGAATTCATCACCCCTGAAGATATTCCACCTGGCCGCTCATTGGCCTGAAGAATGAAAGCACCAGCTCCATCTCCAAATAGAATGCAGGTATTTCGATCTGTCCAGTCCACAAAACGGGAAAGTGTATCCGTTCCAATTACCAGGACATTTTGCAATGACCCACTGCGAATGGTCTGTGCACCCATATTCATTGCAAAGATAAATCCCGTACAAGCTGCCGAAAGATCAAAGGCACCTGCTTTTGTTGCACCAATCCTATCCTGGACGAGAGATGCTGTTGCCGGAAAAAAATGCTCTGGGGATGAGCTGGAGACAATTATCAAATCCAGCTCAGATGCTTTCAAATTTGCAACTTTAAGGGCTCGCAATGCAGCATCTGCCGCCAAAGTAGCAGAACTTTCTCCTTTGCCAGCAATTCGTCGCTCAACGATGCCTGTGCGTGAGCGGATCCACTCATCATTTGTGTCGACCAATTTGCTAATGTCGTCATTGGTCATAATTTTATCGGGAACGGCCATCCCCCAACCGGTAATATGTGCGTAAACCATCTTAAGCCTCGAATCGACTAATAATTAATGTAGCATTATGTCCACCAAAACCAAATGAGTTGGAAAGTGCATGAATTACATTTAATTTTCGGGCCTTGTTGGGAACATAATCCAAATCACAATCTGGATCAGGAGTCTCGTAGTTAATCGTCGGCGGGATAATTCCTTCATTTAATATTTTTGTGCAGAATAATGCTTCAAGTGCTCCAGATGCACCTAGAAGATGGCCCGTCATCGACTTGGTGGATGATACTGGAACTTTATAAGCATACGCGCCGAAAACAGTTTTTATCGCCGCCGTTTCGCCCTTGTCATTTAAATTGGTGCTGGTCCCGTGCGCGTTAATGTAACCGATATCTGTGGCCGTTAATCCCGCATTTTCCAGCGCGAGTTGCATACATTTCGCAGCTCCCTCCCCATTCTCTGC
>NZ_CEYOSI010000288.1:2484-3659 GCF_982879505.1 Candidatus Desulfolinea nitratireducens | reverse complement strand
GGTCCTCACCGATGCTATTTGTTTTCACATCCGGGTGGTTTTGCAATTCCATATGAACGATACGTCGTTCATTGGCGGGCATTGGCTCCAGGCTTTGGCGACTGCCTGATTTTGCGACCTGCTCGGCCATCTGCTGTGCCATCCGGCGTAATTGCTGTTCACGGCGGCTGCGATGTCCTTCCACGTCTATTGAAAGGCGAACCCACCGCGACATCTCCTTGCTGACGATCAGGGCGGCGATACGTTGAAAAGCGTTAATCGTTTCTCCACGCCGACCGATCAGTGCCCTAAGATCTTTGCCGGTCACATCAACATAGACAGATTTGCGTCCTTCGCGATCAGGATCATCGTATCTGGCAGATGCCTTTGCATCCAGTTTCATCAACTCAAGGAGTTTTGAGACCACTTCTTCAGAGCGTTCGAGCAAGGGCTCATCTTCAGGACCGGATGATGTTCTCTTTTTAGGGGAGGCAAGTTTAGAGGCCTTGGGCGCTTTCGCCTTTTTCCCTGCTTTTGCCGGAGCAGACTCAACCTCAGCTTGCTCCGGGGGAGCGGTACCTGGCTCTCCGTTGATGGTCAGGCGGACACGCACCTGATGTTTTCCGAGGCCGAGAAATCCTTTTCCACCTGAATCAAGCACCTCCATGGAGACTTCAGAGGCAGTCAGTCCTAATTCTTTGAGGCCCTGACTGAGAGCGTCTTCAACTGTCGGTGCGATCACTTCAAGAGTTGTTTTTTTAGACATTATTCTCTCCCTGTTATTTTCTGCCGGGTATAAGATTGCTCCAGTTGGCCTTGCCCATCATTGCGTATTGGGCAATACCGAGCAGGTTACTGGTGATGAAATAGAGCGCAAGCCCAGAAGCAAAGGTCATCGCAAAATAGCCCATCAAAAATGGCATATAGATGCTCATCATATTGCCCATGGCGGCGCTTTGGTCACCAGGATTGGAGGGCGGGGTCATTAGCTTCGATTGGATATAAGAAGTAATAACAACGACTACCGCCAGCGTGGGAAGGGCAAAACCAAAGACTTCCAGCGATTCGGGTCGACCCAGATCCATCCAGAGGAATTTACTATTCAAGGGAATAACTTTGGATACATCCAAAAATGAGTACAGGCTGCGTGACATATTTAGCAGTGAAAGAGGTGTGGCAGCCAACGAGCGGATGAT
>NZ_CEYOSI010000288.1:0-2474 GCF_982879505.1 Candidatus Desulfolinea nitratireducens | reverse complement strand
ACCGGAAATTGGATCAGGGTTGGCAAGCAAGAGCCAAAGGGGTTGATGCCACGCTCTTTGTAAATCCGCATTTGCTCTTGGGCAAGTTTTTCTTTGTCGTTTTTGTTTTTTTTCTGAATACTAAGCCATTCTTTATCCTTTTGCAATTCCTGCATACCCTGTGTGCCCTTAAGTTGTTGGGCGGTAAGCGGCCAGGTGATGGCACGAATGAGGATGGTGAACAGGATGATGGCAATGCCGAAGTTAAATCCAATCAACTCAGTGCTTTCATAGATCCAGAGCAATACGTTGGTCATGGGTATGATGATATAGGTATCCCACATAGCGACTCCTTATTTAGCAGGTGTGAATTGCCACACCTGTCTTCCGTCAAAATCGAGGGCGACCAGAACGGAATCAGTTTCCATTGGTGAGAAGAGAATCAGTTCACCACTTTGAGCGGGAGCGGTGTAGAGCCGCCCGCCGATAGCCTGCTGCCAGACGATGCTTCCATCCTGGTCAATAGCGTAAGCAGTGCCAGATTCTGTACCAATGACAATTAAATCATTTGTTATAAGTGGTGAACCAGTAATGGGACCATTTGGTTTGATCGGGGCCCAATTTTCGCTGCCATCGGCAGTATCAATTGAGTGGAAACTGCCCTCAAGATCACCAACATAAAGGGTCGTCCCATCAAGAGAGGGGGCATCCCAGACCCAGCCATCAAGGGGGGCTTCCCACAAAATTTTATGGCTTTGGGTATCAATTGCAGAAAGAACTGAGCCAAATGAACCTATATACAGGTTTCCATCTGTATCAAGGGCAGCTGAGCCGGGAGCGGCACCAGTTAACTCAACATCCCAGAGTACTTCTTTCCTGCCCGGGTCAAGGGCATAAAGGTGATGGTCAAGCGAGGTGATATAAATAATTTCCCCATCACTGACTGGCTGTGCCCATAATGCCCCGCCGATGGCTTTTGCCCAGAGGAAATTCCCATTTGAATCAAGGACATAAATTTTGCCGTCTGTATTGGGGGCATAGATATACTCTCCAATCGCGAGCGGGCTGGCGATCCAGGTGCCTTCAGCATCATCGAAAACCCAGTTTGAAGTTCCATTTTCAGGGTTCAAAGAAACAAGGCTATGGTTTGCCCCTGCGCTGGCGATCAGTAATTGTCCATCCTCAGTTAGCACAGGGGTGGCGAAGAAGGATTCCTTCGCATCTGCTTTTTCGGCGGGGTATTGCCAGGCCTGGCTGCCGTTACTCAAATATAGGGCATAAACAAAGGAACCATTGGCAAGGTAGGCTTTCTCGGTATCTGCGCTTAAGCCTGACCAGCTATTGGTTTGTAATGCAGCAGACGAACATCCGCTTAACAATACGGATAGCAAAATTGCCATCGTAAGGATAAAAATCTTTTTCAATTTCACAGTGTCTCTCCTAAGGGACAGGGTCATGGCCACCCGCGCTAAATGGGTTGCAACGTAACACACGCCAGATGGCCATCAACGAACCTTTTAATGCGCCGTATTTATAAATCGCCTGGTACCCATAATGTGAGCAGGAGGGATAATAACGGCAGGTACCCCCGGGAAGGGCGCGCGAAATGGTCATTTGATACAGGCGAATGATCGCCAAAAAGACCCAGCGCGGCCAATAGTACGGGGTGCGCGACAAATCACGCAGGCCAGGTTCGTTAGGGTATTCAGAAGGGAGGTAAGACTCACTCATCATTAAATAATTTTGCGCGCTGCAAAAGTTCCTGCAACGTGGTGCGTACCTGAGGCATTTTGATCTGGATGATTGGCGCGCGAGCGATAATGACCAGATCCCAACCTGAAGCGATTTGTGGATGCAATTCTCTTGCGGCGGCGCGTATCAGACGTTTGGCTCGATTCCGTTTGACGGCATTTCCCACACTTCGGCCTGCTGCTACGCCCACTCTCGATATTGGCAATTGATTTTCAATGGCGATCAACACAACGAGCGGGCGGGCATAAGATTTTCCATCACGCCGCACCCGCTTGAAATCAGTTGACCGGGTCAGGCGATATTGACGTTGCACCCGCACCCTCGAAAACTTGCTTCCCTTGATCTTCTAGGCGTATGCCATAGGTTCCGCACAGATGGTGGCTCTACCAGTTAACTTTCTTGACGTGCTCGTTCGCTTTTACTGTCAGACGAAGGCGTCCTTTAAGGCGGCGGCGTTTCAATACATCACGCCCACCCTTGGAAGACATTCGCTGGCGGAAGCCATGTACCCGGATTCGACGGCGCTTTTTGGGTTGATAAGTTCTTTTCGGCATATTACTTTCCTCTATAATTGATAGAATAATGACAAAATTTAGCCAGTCCTCACTGTGAGGACTGGCACGCTATTATACCGTAACGCTTTTGATTAGGCAATCAGTAAATTGCTCTTCGATTGATAAACGCTTAGTGGCCGTCTAAAAACAACTTCTCAAAAGTGCACCACAGAGACACTGAGCGCACAC
>NZ_CEYOSI010000287.1:0-3662 GCF_982879505.1 Candidatus Desulfolinea nitratireducens | reverse complement strand
GGGCAAACGAAGATATTTCCATGTTATTCATCAGGTGGCGAAAGACACCAGTTAGCTAGCTCATTTTTCCATAAACCTGTCTCAAACCTCCACTCCCCGTTATAATTACCCAAACATAAAACCAAATCATCATAGGGCTGTGTACAATGACGGATAACCACGAACTCGAAAAAACGCTTTGGGCCGCCGCAGACAAACTCCGTTCTAATATGGACGCAGGGGAATACAAGCATGTCGTTCTTGGCCTGATTTTTCTCAAATATATTTCAGATGCTTTCAATGGACTGCACCAAAAATTGATTGCAGGCCAGGGTGAGTTTGAAGGCGCGGACCCCGAAGACCCCGATGAATATCTGGCGTACAATGTCTTCTTCGTGCCGGAAGTCGCCCGCTGGAACTATCTCCAAGACCGCGCCAAGCAGCCCGAAATCGGCACGCTGATTGACGACGCGCTCGACGAAATTGAAAAAATCAACCCCTCGCTGAAAGGCGTTCTTCCTAAAATTTATGCCGACCCAGATTTAAACAAGCAACGCCTCGGCGAACTCGTTGACTTGATCGGCACTATCGGTTTCAGTCAGGAAGGTCATATCGCCCAGGATTTGTTAGGCCGGGTGTACGAATATTTCCTCGGTCAATTCGCCGATGCCGAAGGCAAAAAGGGCGGACAATTTTACACTCCCGCCAGTATTGTCAAATTGCTGGTCGCTATGCTTGAGCCTTATAGCGGGCGCGTTTATGACGGCTGTTGCGGCAGCGGCGGCATGTTTGTTCAGAGCGAACGCTTTGTGCGCGAGCATCAGGGCAATATCAAGCACCTTTCCATTTTCGGGCAGGAATCCAACCCGACCACCTTGCGCCTCGCCAAAATGAATCTCGCCATCCGCGGCATTGACGCGCAACTCGAACTTGGCGACACTTTCTTGCATGACAAGCATCCCGGTCTGAAAGCGGACTTTATCCTCGCCAATCCTCCCTTCAATTTCAGCGATTGGAGCGGCGACCAACTGCGCGAAGACATCCGCTGGAAATACGGCGTACCGCCGGAAGGCAACGCCAACTATGCCTGGCTGCAACATTTTGTCCATAAACTCAGCCCCAACGGAACCGCCGGAATCGTGCTTGCCAATGGCAGCATGAACAGCAACACTGGCGGCGAAGGCGACATCCGCCGGAACATGATTGACGCAGGCATTGTTGATTGCATGGTGGCTTTGCCCTCGCAACTCTTTTACAACACCATGATCCCCGCCTGCCTGTGGTTCTTCTCTCGGGACAAATCCAATCACAAATTCCGCGACCGTTCAAACGAAATTCTGTTCATTGATGCCCGCAACCTGGGAACCATGATTTCTCGCCGCAACCGCGAACTCACCGATGCTGACATCGCCCTGATTGCCGACACGTATCACAATTGGCGCAACAAAGACGGGCAATATGAAGATGAGCCGGGCTTTTGCAAAGCCGCCACCCTCGATGAAGTGCGCGCCAGCAACTATGTGCTCATGCCGGGGCGTTATGTAGGCATCCCCGAAACGGAAGATGACGGCGTTCCCTTTGATGTAAAAATGGAAACGCTCACCGCCGCGCTTGCCGAACAATTCGCCAAAGGCGCACAACTGGAACAAGATATTCGTGAGAACTTAAAAGGGATTGGCTATGAATTCTAACGATGGCTATGACCGAATTGCTTTGTACGATTCACTACCGCAAGCCCGCGAGCAGTTTGGCGAAAACTTTGATTCCTTTGTTTTTCGATTGACCCGCGCCCAAGTCGAGGCTCTGCTTGAAGGTAAAGTGGTGGCTTTTGATATTCGCGGGCGCGAATACGCTGGGTTTTTAACTCTGAAAAAAGATGAACCTGCGAACGACAGATAAAAGGGATTGGTTATGAGTTCTAACGACTGGGCTGAAGTCAAAGCAAGTGAAATTTGCAGGTCTGTTTCAGTAACCCATAGCTTCGATAAAGATCACCTTATTTTCCTAAACACCGGTGATATCGCACGTGGAAAGTTTTTTCACAGGGACTATTCTGAAGTTAAGTTAATGCCGGGGCAAGCTAAAAAATCTATTCGCAAGAATGACATTCTTTTTTCCGAAATTCGCCCGGCAAACGGCAGATATGCCATGGTGGATTTTGATGCTGACGACTACTTGGTATCAACCAAGTTAATGGTAATAAGAGCAAATGAAAAGGTATTACCCAAGTATCTTTATTTCTTTCTGACAAGTAATGAAACGACTGCATGGTTACAGCATTTGGCTGAATCTCGTTCAGGTACATTCCCGCAAATCACATTTGACCATGTAGCTGATTTAGATGTTGGCCTTCCTCCTATTCAAACACAACAACGAATAGTTGATTTCATTTCCGCCCTCGATGACAAAATCGAACTCAACCGCCAGACCAACGCGGCACTCGAAGCCATTGCCCAGGCCATCTTCAAAGAGTGGTTTGTGGATTTCACCTTCCCCGGGGCAACCGGTGAAATGGTCGAAAGCGAGTTAGGGCTGATTCCGCAGGGGTGGAGGGTCAAACCTTTAGACAAAATTGCTGAGTTTTTAAACGGCCTTGCATTGCAAAAATATCCTCCAGACGAAGACGAAGAATACTTGCCAGTTATCAAAATTAGAGAATTAAGAAACGGAGTTACTGCATCTTCTGATAAAGCAAGCAAGAATATCCCAGAGAAATTCATAATTGATGATGGCGATCTGATCTTCTCTTGGTCAGGCTCATTAGTAGTAACATTTTGGATTGGTGGAAAAGGGGCATTGAATCAACACTTGTTTAAAGTTACGTCGGATAATTATCCGCTTTGGTTTTGTTATTTCTGGTTGCTACATCATCTTGATGAATTCCAAAGAATAGTTGAAGATAAAACAACGACAATGGGACACATAAAACGAGGTCATTTATCGGAAGCGCTATGTTTAGTGCCAGAACAGATTACAGAAATGCACAGTGTTATAAATCCGATTGTAGATAGAATGATATTACTTCAACAGGAAACTTTGGCAATTGCGCGTCTCCGTGATGCTCTCCTACCTAAGTTAATGAATGGGGAAATTGAAGTATGAGTTCAGTTGGAAACATAGACATTTCTTCAAACCCTGATTTCAACCGTTGGCTAAATGAAAATTATTCGGTTGAAATTGAAGAATATACCTACCCATCTGATGAAGTGCTTTATCAAATGAGTTATTCGGATTATGTAGACGCGTGGGTGCGCTTCAAAACAGATCCGAAAATCCGACTTAGCCGAATTGAAGATGGATTCCCTACACCGATTGCCTATTACTTTTATCAGGTTCAACATAGTGCAGAAAATCCCCACCATCGCTTAGATTTATTGAAATCTTGTTGGGAATCAATAGCATTTTTCCTTTTTGGTCTGGTGGTTGGCGAAGCACGGCACCGTAAGTTGGATTTGAAATCTCTAGGAATCCGGTGGAAAACCTATTGGTCTGATCGGATTCACGACAAACTGACAATTACAGAAAATATTCTCGATTATGCTGATAAGAGTGGTATTCAATTTGGTTGTTCATCCATTGTAGATGTTCCAACGCTGGCTCAAATTAGGAAATTAAATCAAGAACGGAACGGGTTTGCACATTCAGCCGCGAAAAATAAAGCGCAACAAATGGCATTGTATGAT
>NZ_CEYOSI010000286.1:0-3672 GCF_982879505.1 Candidatus Desulfolinea nitratireducens | reverse complement strand
GGTGATGTAGAAATTGTATATCCAGTTCATCTCAACCCTAATGTACAGAAGCCGGTTCACCGATTATTGGGAAATATCCGCAATATTACTCTATTACCACCGCTGGAGTATTTATCGCTGGTTCATTTGATGAAAAAGTCTTCGCTTATTTTGACTGATTCGGGAGGCATTCAGGAGGAAGCACCTGCTTTTGGTGTGCCAGTGCTGGTTCTGCGGGAAGTTACGGAGCGCCCCGAGGGTGTGCAAGCAGGCACATTGAAACTGGTTGGGACGAAAAGACAGAAGATAATAAATGAATCGAATTATTTGCTCAACGATCCCAAAGCTCACTCTGCGATGGCGCAGGCAGTGAATCCTTTTGGAGATGGACACGCGGCGAAAAATATTGTTGAAGTTTTGCAAGCTTATAAAGATTAAAATATATATTTTCAAAAAATGTACCGCAAATAATATGGTGAAAAAATCAGGGAGTGGCTATTTTCGTGTGTAACTAAAATAATGATCTGCTCTGGCTGGATTTGTGATCCAGCGATTGTCCTGTGTAAGCAGGGATTACAAATCCCTGCAGAGCCATAGCATTCCCACTTTGAGATACACCTATTTAGCCACTTCCGAGTATCATACTTTTTCACCATTTTTTATGTATAATATGGGAAATATGAAATCTATGCGAAGTTTTATTGGTTTAGTGATGATTTTGAGCTTGTTGGCGGTCAGCCCTGTTCAAGCGCAAGATGACGATCACAACAAGTATTTTGATCAAACCAGGCATAATATTCAGGGGGCATTTTGGCATTTTTACCAAAATATTAATGAAGCAGAAACTTTTTTGGGGTATCCGATTACAGAGCAATTCATTAACCAGGATGGCGTACTGGTGCAATATTTCCAACGTGCTCGTCTTGAATTGCAAAATGGAGAAGTCCATCTCTCACCATTGGGCACGTTGACATATAAAACCGGGGTGCAACTTAGGATTGACAACCCTCTGGCTTGTCGGGATTTTGAAACAGGGGATGCAGTTTGTTTTGCATTTTTGCAGTATTTTGATGAGCATGGAGGCTTGGCTCTTTTGGGTTATCCGATTTCACCCTTTGAATATCAGGATAACAGGGTCGTCCAGTACTTTCAAAATGGGCGACTGGAATGGCATCCTTCCAAACCGGAAGGACAACGTGTTGTGATGGGTGAATTAGGGGCAATCTTTTTTAATTCAACGGGTGAAGACCCAGCAAGGCGTGATCCTGTTCTCCCGCTTGATCCAAGTATCCGAACACAAGTTTTGTCGCTGAAGGTGCGTGCTTTTCCCTGGAAAGCGGTTACCTATTCAACGGATCAACAATTGATCTTTGTTGTCGTTCAAGATCAGACTTTCCAACCTGTTCAGGGGGCAATTGGGCAGGCAAAAGTTATCTGGACAACTGGAGAAGAGAAAACCCTTCCCGTCCTAATTGATGAAAATGGGATTGCGACTTTGCCGCTAACCATAGCCAATCAAGCTTATGGTGGGCTGGTAACGATTGATGTACAAGTTTCACTTGGTGAGCAATCGGGGCAGACGACCACATCATTTCGGATCTGGTATTAGCCCTGAAAAAACGAGATCATAGCCGCCTTCGGGGCGGTATTTTCTTTTAAAAAATCTCTGATATATTTCCAATACGGCCCCAGGTACTTGCATGGTATTATCATTTTCGAAGAGTTCTCATTACTTATATACGGTACTGCAATATCTTGTAGAGCCTTAATCAGAGAATAATCTCATCATTGTTTAGTTATTTACCTAAACATTCAAAATGGAGGATCGTATGAATATCGCAATCTTATTTAAAGGTTTAGCCAGTCTCTCATGGTTTGCCTTCATTGCTGTTCTTGGCATGGTGATTATGCGCGCGTCAAGGAAGCAGCCTACAAAAGGATTAACATCGCTGTTGGTTGGTGTGCTTCTTTTTGCAATGGTTATATCGGTGATTAGCGCCGGAATCGTCTTTATTGAGCCGAATGAACGCGCAGTCGTTGTTTCACCATATAGCTTCCGCGCACCGAACGGCTATCTCGAAGAGGCCATTACGCCCGGCCTACGATGGATTGTCCCTGGGGAAATCGCACGTATTTACTCAATCTCTCGTCAGACCTACACAATGTCGGCTGCATCTGCTGAGGGAAGTGTTATCGGAGACGACTCGATCCGCGCACGTACTGAAGATGGACAAGAAGTTTTCATTGATGCTTCAGTCATCTTTCAAGTAGATGCCACCAAGGTCACCCAGCTTCATATTGAATGGTCAAATCGTTATCTTGATGAGCTTGTTCGCCCGACTACGCGCGGTATCGTTCGTGATGTGGCTTCCCAGTATGGGATTGAAGAGATCGTTAGTTCTGAGCGGTCCTCTTTAGAAAGTGCGATTACTTTGTCAATGGAAGAAAAATTTAAGGAAAACAATCTCATTCTTGTTGATTTTGTTTTGCGCGACATTCACTTTAGCGCAGAATATGCAGTCGCTGTTGAACAAAAGCAAATTGCTGAACAACAGGCTCAACAAGCCAAATTTGTGGTTGAATCAAAGAAGCAGGAGGCCGAGCAGGCTCGTCAGATTGCGCAAGGTGCTGCGGATGCAGCCGTCATCGCTGCCCAGGGTGAAGCGGATGCACGTCTGATCCAGGCCGAAGCTGAAGCCACAGCCTTGGAGCGGATCAACAGTGCTATTCAGAATAAACCCGATCTGCTTATCTATCAATATATTAGCAAGCTTGCACCGGATATTGACGTAATGTTGCTCCCAAATGATTCACCTTTCCTCTTCCCGCTACCTGAAGTTGGAACGTCGGGAACAATACTTCCCTAAGGTAGAAAAAGATTTTATATTGAAACCGCGGCTGAGGTCAAGTAAAATAGACCTCAGCCGTTTTTTGTACGGTAATTTTTATCATGGAGAATATTATGGTAGACGCAGCAAAACCATCAGGGAAGCAAATCCGCCTTACCAGTCTTGCATCTTGTGCTGGTTGAGCATCTAAATTAAGTGCGGAAGCACTGGCGCAGGTACTGCGTCCAATACAAAATATTTATCAGGCAGAAAATTATCCTGATCTTTTAATCGGAATCGGCGATCCTGATGATGCTGCAGCGTGGCGGCTGGATGAGAAACGTGCCCTCATCGTAACGACCGATTTTTTTACTCCCGTTGTCGACGAGGCCTATGATTATGGCGCAATTGCAGCAGCCAATAGCCTTTCAGATATCTACGCAATGGGCGCGCGCCCATTTCTTGCCCTCAATATCACAGCCCTCCCGTCGAACTTGCCAACTGAAATTTCAAGTGAAATATTGCGAGGTGGCGCGGAGAAATCTCGTGAGGCTGGCGTTGTCATTGCGGGTGGACATACCATCACAGACGATGAGCCGAAGTACGGTCTCGTCGTGCTGGGATTTGCCGACATAGATAAAATGATGACGAAAGGTGGTGCAGGGGTTGGGGATGCGCTTGTGCTGAGCAAACCAATCGGATTTGGTGTGACCACGACCGCGTTAAAACAAGAAAAGGCTAAACCCGAAGATATTGCCGAAGTGGTGGGCTGGATGAGTCGCCTCAACAAAACCGCATCCGAACTTGCTCTGGAATTTGGGGTGCGGGGCGCTACCGATATCACTGGTTTTGGCTTACTTGGCCA
>NZ_CEYOSI010000285.1:0-3685 GCF_982879505.1 Candidatus Desulfolinea nitratireducens | reverse complement strand
AGATGGACAAATGTTGCTGGGAGCCTTCGCTGGCTTTTATGTGGCTTTTACAACGGGCAGTTTAGAACTGGGGCTTTTGGCAGCTATTCTTGTTGGCGCTGTGATGGGCCTGGCGATGGCTTTTGTGACAGTCAATTTGCAGGCTGAGCAGGGAATTAGCGGCATCGGTTTCTACCTCTTTGGCTTGGGAATGAGCGAATTGCTCTTCAAAATGCTGCTTGGCACAGTAGAAACAGTCAAAGGTTTTCCATCTTTACATATTCCGCTCCTGGGCGATATTCCTGTTTTGGGCGAAATTTTCTTTCAGCATAATGTGATGGTCTATGGTGCCTTTTTACTTGTTCCTGTGGCGTGGTTTGTACTCAATAAAACCACACTGGGATTAAAAATCCACTCGGTGGGGGAAAACCCCGAAGCAGCAGATTCACTCGGAGTTAGCGTGGCTCGCATCCGCTATTTCACCATTATTTTAGGCGGAATCCTTTCTGGGGTCGCGGGCGCATCGCTCTCCATCGCCCTTCTCAATGTTTTTCAGCAAAATATGACCAGCGGTCTGGGCTTCATCGCCGTTGCCCTTGTATATTTTGGTGCCTGGCGTCCATGGGGTGTTTTGGCGGGCGCGCTGCTCTTTAGCATGGTTAATTCCTTGCAATTGTGGATGCAGGTTTTGAATATCCCCATCCCTACAGAGATTGCGATCATGCTTCCTTATATTCTGACGATAGTGGTTTTGGTCATTACGGTTTCACGGGTGAGATCACCATCCGCGTTGACAAAGCCCTTTGATCGTGGTGAGTAAGACCCACCCTGTTTTTTCTTTTAAAAATATGTAATGTTTCAAGAAGGAGGTGGTTGCCTGAAGATTGTACCCAGTTATTCGGATATTACGGTTTCGGCCGTATCAAATTTACTTAGGAGATGAAGATGAAAAGAAATTTAATACTTGTTTTGGTTTTAGCGCTGGCCCTGGTTTTGAGTGCCTGTGGTGGCGCACCTGCTGAAGAACCTGCTGCTCCAGTTGCTGAAGAACCCGCTGCTCCTGCAGAAGAACCCGCCGCTCCTGCAGAAGAACCAGCTGCTGAAGAAATGATGGAAGCATTTAAAGTTGCGATCATTATGCCCAGCTCCATTACCGATTTGGCATTCAGCCAGAGCATGTTTGATGCTTTGCTTGCTGTACAGGCTGAAATGGGTGGCGAGGAAGCGATGGAAATCGTTTACTCTGAAGGCATGTTTGTTGTCGATGATGCCGCCGCCGCGATCCGTGACTATGCTTCCGAAGGCTACAATCTTGTTATTGCCCATGGTTCGCAGTACGGATCATCCTTGCAGGAAATTGCTCCTGATTTTCCAGAGACCTCCTTTGCCTGGGGAACCACCCTTAACACCTTCTCTGACGATGGTATCACCAACGTCTTCGCTTATGAAGCCAACTCTCAAGAGGGTGGCTACGTAAACGGTGTCATCGCTGCCAGCCTCTCTGAAGCAGGCGTGATCGGCGTTGTTGGGCCCATTGAAGCTGGTGACGCATCCCTTTATGTTAAAGGTTTTGTTGCTGGCGCAGAAGCGACCAATCCTGATGTTGTTGTTAACGTCAACTGGATCGGTTCCTTCTCCGATGTTGCCCTGGCTTCTGAAGCAGCCAGCACCCATGTTGCCGCTGGCGCAGATGTCTTGACCGGTACTGCTCAGATGGTTGTCGGTGCAATTGGTGTTGCCGAAGAGAATGGCGCACTTTGGTTCGGCACGCAATCCAGCCAGACCTCACTTGCCCCTGATATCGTTGTGGCCAATCAGGTTTATGACTGGAGTGTAGTCCTTGATGAAATCCTTGCTTTGATCCATGAAGGCACCTATGGCGGTGAAGCTTATACCATTACACTGGCCAATGGTGGTTTGGTGATGGATTACAACAGTGGTTACACCCTCCCCGATGACGTCAAAGCCCTAGCCGATGCGGCTGTAGCTGGCATCATTGATGGCTCTATCGTAATTCCAGTAGAGTAAATATCTAAAATATTTCAACCTGCCCTCTGGTTAGTAAGAGGGCAGGTTGAAATTCTTATTGAAAGATCAAGCCGCCAGAAATCCTTCTGGCCGCCTGATTTCTTTATAAGAAATTAGTGAAAATGACTACTACTAAAGGCATAATTGCTAAACAGGATAAATCTATGACCGAGAATAAACTTCCTTCAGGACATACTCGAATCGATACATTGGAACTGCGTGGAATCACAAAGCGTTTTCCTGGCGTCCTTGCCAACGATAATGTAAATTTTGAAGTCCGCTCCGGAGAAGTACATGCTCTTCTGGGCGAAAACGGTGCCGGTAAAAGCACCCTGATGAAAATTCTTTATGGTTTATATGATCCCAGCGATGGTGAGGTTTTTCTAAACGGCAAAAAAATCACTATTGAATCACCAACGGATGCCATTAATCACGGCATTGGAATGATCCATCAGCATTTTATGCTCGTAGAGACACTCACGGTGGCCGAAAATGTCGCATTGGGCTTGCCCTCCTCGCGTGGATTTCTGACCGATCTCGATAAGGTTTCCCAACGGATTTTGGAGTTGGCAGAGATCTACGGACTGAAAATTGACCCAGATGCCTATATCTGGCAACTCTCGGTGGGGCAACAGCAACGCGTTGAAATTATCAAAGCGCTCTATCGTGGCGCTGCTCTGCTCATTCTCGACGAGCCGACAGCCGTCCTCACCCCACAGGAAGTGGATGAGTTTTTCATCATCATGCGCCAGATGGTTGCGGATGGACATGCCTTGATTTTTATATCGCATAAGCTTCATGAGATCATGGATATTTGTGATCGTGTTACCGTCTTGCGCGATGGTGCGAAGGTCGGCACAAAGAATGTATCCGATATCACCAAATCAGAATTGGCAAATTGGATGGTCGGACGTGAAGTCATTATGACTCGCGATCTTGATGAGATCAATCGGGGTCCCTCGCGTCTGACACTCGAAAATCTCGCTTGTGATAGTGACAGGGGTACCCCCGCCCTGCGTGACGTTTCGCTAAAAATTCACTCAGGAGAAATTTTGGGTTTGGCGGGAATCTCAGGGAACGGTCAACGTGAACTGGCGGAAGCAATCACCGGGCTACGCGAGGTTACAAAAGGAAAAGTGATTCTCGAAGATGAAGATATCACTCACTTCGCCCCCGGAAAAATAACGGAACGAATGCTTTCTTATATCCCCGAAGAACGGATGAGAGATGGGATGATTAAGAATTTCACGATAGCCGAAAATATGGTCTTGCGCGAGCATCATATCAGCCCGTTTGCTGAAAAAGGCTTCCTCATGTTGAAAACTATTGCCAGGCATAGCGATGATCTTATTGATAAGTTCGGGGTAAAAACACCCTCACGAGAGACCAAGGCAGGCAGTCTTTCCGGCGGAAATATCCAAAAAGTGGTATTGGCACGTGAAATATCCCGCAAGCCCCGTGTTATTGTTGCGGCCCAACCAACGCGGGGTCTTGATGTAGGCGCGACGGAATATGTCCACGCTCAACTGCTTGAACAACGACGTGATGGCACAGCAATACTAATGATCTCTGAAGACCTTGATGAGATCATGGCGATCTCTGATCGGATTGCCGTTATTTGTGAAGGCGAAATTATGGGCATTGTTCCACGGTATGAAGCGACCCCTGAGAAACTTGG
>NZ_CEYOSI010000284.1:0-3710 GCF_982879505.1 Candidatus Desulfolinea nitratireducens | reverse complement strand
ACGCAAATTACAAGCTCAGTTCCCGGTTCTACCTTTAGGTGCGTAACATGAGTTAATAAATATATGATCTTTGGTCTCATGACCTAAGGAAATGTTCTTTTTGTTCAAAAAATATATCGAATATATTCCATCAATACCTCGTTAATAATTGACACAGACAGTATCTTTTAGGAGAATATATTATGAAAGCAATCGTGTTTGAGAAATACGGACCGCCGGATGTCCTTCAACTCAAGGAAATAGAGAAACCTATTCCGAAAGATAATGAAGTCCTGATAAGAGTAGTTGCGACCACCGTCACGGCGGCGGACTGGCGGATGCGAAAGCCTGATCCAGTTGCTGCAAGGCTTTTCAACGGTCTTTTTAGACCCAGGAAATTCAATATTTTAGGGTTTGAGTTGGCAGGGGAAGTTGAAGCTGTTGGAAAAGATGTAAAACGATTTAATAAAGGTGATCAGGTTTTTGGCAATGCCGGCTTCAGTTTTGGGGCATATGCTGAATATAAATGTCTGCCCGAAAATGGAGACGTGGAAAAAAATGGCTTGCTTGCAATTAAACCAGCCAATCTTCCATATGAGCAGGCTGCTGCCGTTTCTTTTGGGGGCTTGGCAGCATTGAACCATCTTAAAAAGTGGAATATCCAAGGCGGTCAGAAGGTGCTGATCATTGGGGCTTCTGGTAGTGCGGGGACTTATGCGGTCCAACTTGCCAAATATTATGGGGCCGAAGTGACCGCAGTCTGCAGCGGTTCCAGCTTTGATCTGGTGAAATCTCTTGGCGCTGAGAAGGTCATTGATTACAACAAAGAGGATTTCACAGAAAAGGAAGAACGGTACGATCTGATCTATGATGCGGTGGGAAAAATGATCTCGGGACTCTCTAAATCAAAATGTCAGAAAGCACTTAGCCCGAACGGAACTTTCCTGACTGTGGAAATGTCACGAAAGGATCGCGCTGAAGATCTAAGCTTGCTTGCCGAACTGATTGTGGATGGGAAGATAAAAGTGGTCATCGATAGACTCTATCCCCTGGAGGAAATTGCCGAGGCGCATCGATACGTTGAAAAATTGCATAAAAAGGGAAATGTTGTCATAATTGTGGAGAGTTAAAATGAAAGCGATCGTTAATCAAGAATATGGTTCACCCGATGTGCTCAAATTTGAAGAGGTTGAAAAGCCAACCCCTAAAGACAATGAAGTCTTGATAAAAATATATGCAGCATCTGTAAATACAGGCGAATTTTATTTTCTGACCGGTAAACCTTTCCTGGTCCGATTGAGTCCCGGGGGGCTGCTAAAACCAAAGATCACGATTCTCGGAGGAGATGTAGCCGGGCGCGTGGAAGCGGTTGGGGTGAATGTAAAGCAGTTCCAGCCAGGGGATGATGTCTTCGGGGATATATCCGAGTCTGGGATGGGCGCTTTTGCGGAATATGTATCAGCCCCCGAAAATGTGCTGACGAAGAAGCCAGCCAGCCTATCGTTTGAGGAGGCAGCGGCAATTCCCACATCCGGGGTGACTGCCCTACAGGGAATTCGTGATAGTGGAGAAATTCAGCCCGGGCAAAAGGTATTGATCGTTGGCGCGTCCGGAGGGGTGGGGACATATGCTGTGCAGATTGCCAAATATTTTAGAGCCGAAGTCACTGCTGTCTGCAGTACAGGAAAAATAGAATTGGTGCGCTCTATCGGTGCAGACCATATCATTGATTACACTCAGGAAGATTTCACTCAGAGTGGGCAACAATTTGATCTGATCATTGCTGTGAACGGATATCATTCAATATCTGACTATAAAGGAGCATTAAATCCCGAGGGGATTTATGTCTGTATTGGAGGGAAAATGAAACAGATCTTCGCATCCCTGATCCTGGGGCCATTGCTGTCAAAGAAGGGGGGGAAGCAAATCAGGAATATGGGATCGGTAAAAATAAATCAAAACGATTTGGTGGTGATGAAAGAGCTTTTCGAAGCTGGCAAGGTCATTCCTGTTATCGATAGACGTTATCCGCTAAGCGAGACTGCTGAGGCTTTTCGATTTTTTGGAGAGGGACATGCCAAGGGTAAGGTAATCATCACTGTCACTGTAGTGGAGGACGGCGAGTAGTGACTAGTGGCTAAGAGATCAACTAACGTGAATTAGGTCAAAAAGGAGAATGAATCATGCCAAGTGTAAATATCACCCTCTCAATTATCTGGATCGCGGTCATGCTCACCTATCTTTTAGGGGATGTTTTGCGTATCCTTACCGGCGACGTTACCCTTGGGAAAATCGATGGGGTGAAGTTCACCCAGGGTATGTCATTTGGTATTGCAGTCTTGATGGTTATTCCAATCCTGATGGTGGTGTTTTCTCTTGTGCTGCCTCAGAATATCAACCGCTGGGCAAATATCATCGTAGCCGGATTTTGGTTACTTTTCAATCTGGTGGGATTACCTACTTATCCGGGCCATTACGATAAATTTTTGCTGGCTGTAAGTATGGTTTTTAATGGCATTACAATTTGGTATGCTTGGAATTGGGTCTAAAAGGAGGAGATATATGATGAGCAAAGAAAAATCTGGTCGGATACACTGGATGGATAACCTAGGACCATCACCATCCTTGGGAAAATTTAGCCCAGAGCAAAAGAGCTGGATATGGATATTCGGCGATCCGGTGATGATGCGCTATCTGGGGGAGGCCTGGAATCCAGACCAGGTCGTGGAAGCGCTCCAGAGGTGGCGTGAAAATTGGGTGTTAAGAATTGCTGGTATGGCCTCCTTATCAGGAAAGATACCTTTGATGTGATTGGCATGGCGGGGTTTACAGAGGATCCAAGTCATTTTTCTCCGGTTCGTGATACATCTTGCGATCTGGAGAAAGTAGCAAACACTGTCCCTGTCACTCTTTCAATTACCAAACGAGGACTCAAAATGGCCGGGGAAGACTTGTTCAGCTTAGCTTGGGGTTATGCTTGCATGATCTATCAGAAGGAACAGGATAAATAATATATACTACGGAGCTATGATATGCTACACTTCGCAAAGCGGAGTAAATTGGGATTGATCAGCCTCTTGGAAGAGCGATTGAGGAATATATGCCAGAAATCAAAAGAATTGATCTGATGATGCCTTTCAAATTGGGAAGGGTCAATTGCTATCTACTTAAAAACGATTCTGACTATATTTTGATCGATACGGGGAGTTCAAATCAACAAGCTGAACTTGAAGAAGCGCTTGAGAACGAGGGCTGCATGCCTGGTAATCTCAAGCTGATCATTCTAACCCACGGGGATTTTGATCATACTGGCAATGTTGCCTACCTGAGCCTGAAATTTGGTACTCAAGTAGCCATGCATATTGATGACTCGGGGATGGCTGAGTATGGGAATATGTTCTTTAACAGAAAAGAACCTAATATACTTATCAGAAAGATAATTCCTGTTCTTTCCGGTTTTGGCAAAAAAGAAAGATTCAGACCTGATCTGATGATTGAGGGCGGAGATGATCTCTCTGCCTATGGTTTCGATGCGGAAGTAATTTCCATTCCCGGGCATTCCAGAGGCTCTATCGGAATCTTGACTGCTAATGGCGATTTTTTTTGTGGAGATCTGTTTGAAAATATGGACGAACCCTCACTCAACTCGATTATGGACGAATCAGATACAGCGAATGCCAGTATTGAGAAGTTAACAAGATTCAAAATTAAAACAGTATATCCTGGGCACG
>NZ_CEYOSI010000283.1:0-3730 GCF_982879505.1 Candidatus Desulfolinea nitratireducens | reverse complement strand
CATTCACGTGCGGTTTTGATCGATCAAACTTTTCCTTTGCCATCTCTTTCTCCTTATTAACAAAAAAATGCTCTGACCAGCAACTAGAGCCCTCAATGGGATTTGAACCCATGACCTCGTTCTTACCAAGAACGCGCTCTACCGACTGAGCTATGAGGGCTTAGTGCTCTTCCCCAAAAAAGGGAGTGGGCGGTGACGGATTCGAACCGCCGTAGGCTACTGCCAGCTGATTTACAGTCAGCCCCCGTTGGCCACTTGGGTAACCGCCCAATTTAGATTATTAAGCCGTCACTGGTTCGAGATCAATATCGCGCCTAGCAATGAGGACCAACTATCAATGCCTTGTCAAACTTGGCACAGACTAAAGCCGACGATGGGAATTGAACCCATAACCTGTCGCTTACAAGGCGACTGCTCTGCCGATTGAGCTACGTCGGCAAGGGCATCTCTGCTTTAAGCAGAGCGATTATACCAAATGCTCATCGCGACGGCAAGACATATCCGAGAACGGCCTGGGATATACAGCGTTGGAGTTTATCAGAATTCAAGGGGCAAGTCAAGCAATATTGCAATAAATCAATTCCTTGTTGCAATCACTTGACAAACAGGGAATTTGCTGTAAAATAGAACATATGTTCGATAAACAAATCTGGTGCATATCTTATGAATTCTATTAGACGAAACTACGAATTAGCCCTTGGTGCATTCGAAGAAGCAACCTCGGATCTTGTCTCGAAAGAGAGGCGACAAGAAGCGGCGAAGCGCACTCCCCCACAACTTGCTCCCATACCCCTTGACAAAGTTCTGGCTAAATTTGGAAATTTGCCACAAGACGCCCTCTTCCTTGGGGCAGCTTATGATGGGCTTCCGATCCTGCTCAACTTGAACGACCCAACCCCAGGTCCGATCCTCATCGCCGGAGATCAGGATTGCGGGAAAACAGCGCTTCTGCAAAGGATTGCTCAGGCTACAGCGGTCACTCATAGACCGGCAGGTTTGCAATTTGGGGTCATTACTGACCACCCTGGTGAATGGGAGGGCATCGAAGAAATTAAAAACTGTATGGGAATCTTTCCGACCTTCCATAAAAGCGCAGACGACTTCATCTTATCGCTGGCAGATTGGGCACATAACAATCATAGTGAGCAGCGCTTTGCGCTTCTACTGATTGATAATCTTGAAGCGGTTATGGAGATGAACGACTCTGTGCAACAAAAATTGCGTTGGTTGCTTTTGAGGGGTCCCAATCGCCGGGTATGGCCTATTATCTCCCTAAATGCCGGACGCTGTGGGAAGGTTCTCCCCTGGTTAGCTGCATTTCGCACACGGCTTCTGGGGGCTGTGCGTAATACTGTTGACGCGGAGTCAATTTCCCCCACGCAGGGTGCGGCTCTCCATCTTCTTGAGCCAGGATTGGAGTTTGTTCTAAACGAAAATCGTCAATGGGTAAAGTTCTGGGTTCCACCTGTCTCTCCCCCATATTCTCCCCGCCCGCGAGCGGGATACCATCAATGAAGGAGGTAAATATGCAAGCAGGAATGTTATGGTTCGATAATGATAAAAAGACCACGCTTGGAACCAAGGTAAAAAAAGCGGCTGAGTATTACCATAAAAAATATGGACGCGACCCAAATCTTTGTATGGTGCATCCAAGTATGTTGGCTGAAAAGACTACAGAAGAAAACAAGATTGCCATCCTTCCGTATCAGCCAATCCTACCTGGCCATTTGTGGATCGGGATAGACGATAGCCGATATAAGAAGAAAGTTTAATTGAAACTATACATAAAAGATCTTCAGAGCGATAAACTGAAGGTCTTTTTGATTGATTGACAGAAAAGTGACAGTCACCTACAAGGTGACTGTCACTTTTTATCTATCCAATTCCCACAACCATCGCAATTGCATGGCTTTGGCTATGGCTCAGGCTGACTGACCACGTCTTTAGTTTCATTTTTTTCGCAAGGCGGGCTGCTTCTCCAGAGAGGATCAGCTTTGGCGCTCGCTTTGCGTTACGTTGAACTTCGATTTCCTGCCAGCCAATATCACCAATTCCACATCCGAGGGCTTTTGCCACCGCTTCCTTGGCGGCGAAACGCGCCGCAAGGGACTCGATCCGCCCTGCGCAATCTGCAATCTCACGCTCTGTATAAACACGCTGTAAAAAGCGCTCGCCGTGCCGCTCGATCGTATCAGCGATCCGTTTGGTTTCGATCAGGTCAATGCCGGTTGAAAGTTTCATAGTCAGGACTTACGCAAAATATCTTTTTTCTCGCTGCAACGCTCTGCGTTGTAGCTGTCTACAATACCCCAACGCAGAGCATTGGGACCAGGACTATAAAAATGCGTGAGTCCTAATAGTATCTATTAAAAAATCACGCTCCAGGTGGCGTCCTCGCCGCCGTGGACTGCGGCGGGAACCATTCTAGAATAAATTCCTGAAATAAGTATTGAAAGACTCATTCATTTCAACAGTTATGGTCCCGCCGTTGCAATGGCGAGTCTCTCTAATTCCATATATTTCCGGGCAACAGCGAGAATATCATCCAAGGTGACAGCGCGCACGAGATCAGGGTAGTGACGATAATAATCCAGGCCAAGATCATAACGCTCAATCCGAAGTAATGCACTCGCTACGCCACTGTTTGATTCCAAAGAGAGAGGTAAACTTCCGATATAATTTGTCTGACAATCAAGCAATTCTTCTTCAGTAACGCCATTATTAATGAAAAGTTCCAACTCCTTGATGATCAGATCAATCGCCTTCTCAACATTAGCGGGGTTTACGCCTGCGCTGACATACCAGGCTCCCGGGCCCTGCCCTGCACTCAGGCTGGAGTAGGCGTAATAGGCCAGGCCCGATTTTTCGCGGACAACATCCCCGATCCGGCCCATCAAACCAAATTGACCGAGAACAGAATTTCCGAGTGAGGCAGCCATGAAGTCATCGTCCAGACGCTTGGGGCCCAGAAATCCCAGCATCAGATCTGCCTGGGATTTACCAGCAATAGCATGATGACGTTGCACACGTTCTTCGAGGGGATCCTTTTCTGGCACAGTCGGCTTTGGCGGTTGAGCCGGATTCTCCCAATCGCCAAGCATTTCTTCCACCTGAGCGATGGCATCATCGGCTTCAATTGCACCGACAACCGTCAGAACCATATCTCGCGGGCCGTAAGTATTCTGATGGAATTCAGCCAGGTCATCGCGCGTAATTGCTTTTATCGTTTCAGGAGTGCCATCACCTGAATGCCGATAAGGGTGATCTGCGTAAAGAATCTCATCAAAGACGAGCTCTGCCATATCGCGGGTATCCTGGGCACGGATGGCAAGGCCGGTCAGATATTGGGCACGCAAACGTTCAATATGCTCTTCAGGAAAAGTCGGTTGACGCAAACCATCGGAAAGCATCCCCACCAGGAGAGACAAATCTTCTGCCAATGCACGTCCGCCAAAGCTGATCGTATGCATATTCGCACCGAACCCAAAACTTGCACCGACCGATTCGAGCGCATCGTAGATGGCCTGGAAATCCCGGGTTTTTGTGCCACGCAAGATAGCCGAGGCAGTGAAATCTGCCAGCCCATGTTTTTCATCTGGATCAAATAGCGAGCCCGCAGGAAGATTTCCGCGGAGCACCACAGAGGGGCTGTTAAAATTTGTTCGGCATAAGATCGTGATCCCGTTCCCTAGAACGACACGGGAAATATCATCGGCACCGGGCAGGGCGG
>NZ_CEYOSI010000282.1:0-3739 GCF_982879505.1 Candidatus Desulfolinea nitratireducens | reverse complement strand
TACCATGCTGTCCATCAATTCAACAGCTCGGCGCATTCCAGCCAGGATCCCAAATTTTGCTCCAAGCATAATAGCAAGGGACATAGATGCTTCTGCAATGCCCACAACGGGAACTTCGCAATATTCTTTTAGCAGGTACAAACCTGGATCGCCAAAACAAGCCAGAACAATGCCATCCACCTCTGTCTGGTACGCCTCAACCAATGGCAACACACACACGCTTGCCAGGTGGTAATCTGTCCAAGACTCTAGAGATTCAGGTCCGGCTGGTGCTGAAAGGACTTCACACTCCCAGGGTTTTTGAAAAACTTGCGTTGCAGTTTCTCTGATCTCAGAGGTCATTTCCTGAGATGTATTTGGATTTAGAACCAGCGCTTTCGTCATCTTCACTCCTTCTTTGTTACCAGGCCATCATCAATATCCTCTTGCCTCGCTTGAGCTGATCGTTTGGATGGTGGACCAAATCCACCACCAGATGGGCAAAGATCCCTGATCACGGTTCCCTCTTTTACAAACATATTGTCTATTTTTGAAGAAAGAAGTTTGCCTTCCGTATCTCCTTTTTCAAAGATCATCACTCCGCCTGTTGCTCCATCTTCTCCCCCTTTTAGCCCCCAGGGAGCATGGCGGAATCCATCCCCCTCAACAGAGATAAAACCATCCACGAGGATGCGGGTATCACGCATGGGGCCAAAGCCTCCGCGAAATTGACCGTCTCCGGCAGCATCCTTGCGTAATTCATATCGTTCCACTCTAAGCGGATAATGGACTTCGATATCCTCGATCGGATTATTTTTCGTATTGGCATACAGGACATCAACCGCGTCAAGCCCATCCAGACCTTGCATCCCGCCATATGCGCCTTCTGTCACATCCATATAGATCCACGGCTCTCCGTCTTGGACACTGGAAAAGGTGACCGCTTTTGTTGTTGAACAACCAGCGCAGACATGATTTGGCAAGACATCTTGCATGGCGCGGACAATTAAATTCGCCACCATTTGCCCCCCGCAAAAGCGCCCAATCGTTGGGGCGGGAAATCTGGGATTTACGATTGTTCCTTCAGGAGCAGATATTGAGATCGGGCGGAACATACCTGCATTATGCGGCAGATTAGGGTGTTCAGTTTCAGGTAATAGCAACATGCGCAGGGTAAGAAGCACGGCCATGTCTGTCGTGCCGTAAAAGGGCATATTGATAGGCGCATTATCAAGCTGGGGTGCGCTTCCGGTCAGATCAACGTCAATCTCGTCATCTTTGATTTCGAGGGTTACCTTGATGGGGATATCCACTTCTCCAGTATCCTCATAACCATCAAGATAGCCTGTAGATGTATAGGTTCCATCTGGCAACGACCGAATTGCCTCCCGCATCCTCAATTCAGCAATGTGTACCAATCGTTGTGTAGAATCTTTTAGTTTCTGGAGCCCGTAACGTTCTACCAGTCGCTCAAATCCCAACTGGCCCCACCGGCAGGCAGCAACCTGGGCCCGTAAATCACCAATCACTAATCCTGGCATACGGACATTGCTTCCGATCAGTCTCCAGGCAGCCTTATCGGATTGCCCTTCCCGTTCTACCGGATATGCCTGCAGGCGGATGCCCTCACTGAAGGTATCATGCGCCTTGATGATGCAAGTGCCCGGCACGGCCGCACCAATATCGACATGGTGCGCAGCGGTTCCTACAAAGCCAAATAATTCCCCATTTGCATACAGTGGGGCAATTGCGCCGATATCCGGGCTGTGACTGGCACCACGGTAAGGATCATTATGTAAATAAACAGCCTCGGGGTCCAGTTCTTCTCCATCCAATTCCAAACTTTGAATAACTCCTCTGCAGTAACCGGCCAAAGGGCCCATTTGGAGGGGAGTGGTTTCAGCTTCTGCCAACAATTCAAAGTTCGAAGATACGATCGCAGCGCCATAATCATCAGATTCACGGATAAGAGATGAATATGCAGCACGCTTGAGGCGATGACCAACTTCCCGTGCAAGGGTTGTCAACGCACCGTAGATGACCTGATCTTCCAGGGTCAATTCAGATTGATTTTTAGCCATCATAACAGTCCATCCTTTTTGATTCTTAGGTAGCCATTATCAGTTACCTGAGCTTTCCATCCAGTGGGGATATAGGTAGTAGCATCTTGTTCAGTGATGATTGCTGGACCCTCTATGTGCGACCCGGAAAGAAGAAGGTCACGGCTGATACATTTGGCCTGGCTTTTCAATGGCTCGGGAGCTGGTTCATTTGATGGTAACTCCCAAACCGACACAGGCTTGTCAGGTTCCTGTTTTTTCGTATCTGCTGATGGAAAAGCCCAGCCTTCAGCTGCAACTTCCCAGAATGCGCGCAGTTCTACCCACTCAACCTTTGCTTCGGGTATCGAGAAGCCATACTCATGCTGATGAGCTTCATGGAACTTCTTTTCAAGCGAATCTAAGTCGGTTGAATTATTGATCAGGATTTCAACTTCGAAACCTTGTCCTAAATATCTGAGTGCAGCTATTCGCAAAAAATTTGCTCCTTCAGGGAGAGACTCGGAAATTTTATTTTCTGCTTCGGCAAAGTAAGCTCTTGTTTCTTCTTTGCTAATTTCATCCAGCCGTCTTAAAACAGTAACAGTTGCCTCCCTTCTATCTGGAGCTACCAATAGCCCCCAGGCTGCCAGCAGACCTGGACGATGAGGCACAATCACTTCGGCCAGGCCCAGAGTCTCAGCAACACCACAGGCCAATAATGATCCCGCACCGCCAGCGGAAACCAGCGCAAGTTCTGCTGGATCCAACCCGCGCGACACAGTTCGTTCGCGAATTCCGAATGCAATATTTGCTTCTGCTAATGCTAAAACTTGTAAGGCTGAACGGATAATTTCCTTATGGTCATTTACGCCAAAAGTTTCGGCAATTGCTTTGTGAGCCAGGTCGGCCCGAATAGGCATGGTGCCGCCCAGCAATATATCTTCTGGAAGTCTTCCCGTCACTGCAGCAGCATCTGTCACTGTGGCTTGTGTGCCCCCACGATCGTAGCAAGCCGGACCCGGGCTTGCGCCTGCAGATTGCGGACCGACGTGTATGGCACCGAATTCATCACGGTAGACCAATGATCCACCACCTGCTCCAATCGTATATAAATCCAACATTGGGATTTGAAGCACATAACCCCCGATCTTTCTTTCTTCCCAGGGAGCTTCACGTAATCGGCCATCACGGACAACGACGATATCAGAACTGGTGCCACCGACATCCAGGCCGACGCAGTTTTTTAAGTTGAGATCGTGAGCAACGCGCACGATGGCATTTCCGGCCGCAGCAGGCCCGGATAGCCCAAGGCGTATCGGCGTTCGACGCAAATCGCCATAAGTGGCTTCAGATTGCATGTCTACCTCTTCAAGACCTCCGTTGCTGGTCATCAGAGTCAGCTTCAGGCCGGGCCAGCGAGCATCCAGTTCTTGAGCCAGGTTTGAGAGATATTGAGCAGCTTTTGGGGCAACGCGCGCGTTCCAGGCCGTGGTCAGGAAGCGTTCATATTCACGAAAACGCGGAGAAATTTCACTGGAGGTGCATACAAATGCGTTTGGGGCTTCTTCTTTCACCCATTCTTCTGCTAGCCTCTCATTTTCAGGATATTGGTAAGAGTGTAAGAAGCCAATGGCAATGGTCTCCACCCCCATATTCTTTAGCGCACGTGCTGCACTTCGTACCATGGATTCATCCAAAGGTGTGACCACATTTCCTTG
>NZ_CEYOSI010000281.1:0-3756 GCF_982879505.1 Candidatus Desulfolinea nitratireducens | reverse complement strand
AATGAACGAAAGATACGAATTTTGCGAAAGTTTCCAAGATGTTTGCATTTTCGCTCTTTTCGTGCTTTTCGTGTTAAAGGGCGAGGGAGGGTATATTATTGAACGAAAGATTTCATCATTCCAACACATCTTTGTGATAAGTCTCTTCCACGAGTATAATCCTGTTTGTGAGATGATTTCTCAGTGAAAGAAGGTTATTGGATGAAAGAAATTGCAGTCGCCCTGGGTGGCGGCGGCGCAAAAGGGAATGCGCATATTGGCGTATTGCGCCGATTGGAGCAGGAAGGTTACCATATCGCTGCGGTGGCCGGAACAAGCTTTGGTGGCCTGGTTGGCGCCATTTATGCAGCCGGCTATTCGCCCGATGAGATAGAAACTCTTTTTGCAGCGGTCGATCAAAGCAAACTCTATCATCTGGGGCTTCATTCCCAACCAAGTCTATTTGGGATTGGCAAGGTCCATCGTTGGTTGGATGAAGTACTCGGTGAAAAAACCTTTGAAGATGCGCGTATTCCCTGCGCGCTGACGGCTGCTGATCTGCACAGGAACGCCGAGGTTAGTATACAGACAGGCACGCTCAAGAATGCGATCCTGGCGACAATTGCCATCCCGGGAATTTTCCCGCCTATCGAATTGGATGGGCATTATCTTGTGGATGGCGGCGTGCTTAACCCGGTCCCGGTTTCTTTGGCGCGAGAATTGGCGCCAGGGCTTCCCGTGGTAGCAGTGGCACTTTCTTCGTCGCTTTCGCCAGCAACACTCTATCACTTACCGGAATCCTTTTCTTCTGCGATCCCCGAATTGATCACTCGCAGACTCTCGCGAATGAATATTGCGCAGGCAATGAATATTTTCTTGCAATCAGTTGATATGAGCTACCGGTCAATTACCGAGTTGCGGTTGAAAAGCGAACCGCCTGATATTCTCATACGCCCGGCGGTGGGAGAGATCGGCATGCTTGATCAGGTTGTTGTAGCCGATATTGTCCGTCTGGGTGAGGAAGCTACTGAAATTATTCTGCCTGAGTTGGCCCGGATTACACGCCGCCCATGGGATTTCGTGCAGGAATTATTTGGTAGGAACAGGTCATGAGCCGAGATTTACGGGAATATGCCAGACAAACCAGCGTTCAGCTTGGCGTAGGTGCTTTTCTCCTTCTCTTTATTGTTGGCGACGGGTTGATCTATTTGATCTATGGAAAAACCGCCGCGCTGATGGGTCTGACCTGTCTTCTGGCTGGCCTTGCCCCGATTATTCTGATTGTCATAATAATGATTATATTGAATTGGATTGTGAAACGTGCAAATCGAGACTAATACCAATCTTCTGGATCAATTCGGCTGGACCTTTCGCGTTAGCCCGAGCTTAGATGATCCCTCTCGAGTATTGTTGCTTCTCCATGGTTGGACAGGTGACGAAAATTCGATGTGGACTTTTACCCAAAATATTTTTTCCAGTTATTCGATCATCGCGCCACGTGCCCCTTATTCTGCCCCACCGGATAAGGGCGGATACTCGTGGCGAGAGTTGAAACCCGGAACCTGGGGATCGCCGACGCTGGAGGAGTTGAGTCTTGCCGCCGACGCCCTCGTCTCCCTCGTTGACGATTGGTCTGCCTCCCTTTCAATAACATCTCCGACTTTTGACATGGTCGGCTTTAGCCAGGGTGGAGCTTTGGCAGCTACCCTGGTCGCACTCCATCCTGCCCGTGTCGGAAAGGTTGCCGTGCTTTCTGGCTTTGTTCCCTCAGGTGTAGAAAGACTGCTCCACCCCGGATTGCTGGAAGATATTCGTTTCTTTTGGGCGCATGGCACAAAAGATGAATTGATCTCCATTGAACGCGGACGTGCCTCGATCGAGTTTTTGGAGAACGCAGGGGCAGAGGTCCAGTTTTGTCAGGCGGAGATTGGCCATCGGGTTAGCAAGGAATGTTGGCGTTCCTTAGCGACCTTCTTAAAAAATTAATCTCTATGTGGTATCCTTTTTGCGGTCTTTTAGTGGTTGATAGCAGGTGAATGAAATGGAAAAATTTTCTCGACGAGATTTTCTTAAACTAACGGGAGCCAGCCTGGGGGCCATGGCGTTTCGCCCCTTTGCAGGAATCATCCCTTCTGGTAGATACCAATTCCCGGAAGGCGAGTTTTTGGGGCGAGCATCCATATTTCCAACTTATTATTCAACGGCAATCAAGTCCGAGCCTGACCCCGCAGCGCCTACGGTGCGTGACTTACCCGAAGATGAGCTTGTAGTCTGGCTGCGTGAGGTGGTTGGGGGCGCAAAATCGACCAGTAAAAGATGGGTTGAAACACCTGAGGGATATGTCTATGCGCCCGACTTGCAGCCTGTTCGTAATTTACCGAATACCCCCCTTGTGTCTATGCCGGCGGGAAAAACAGGTTTCTGGGTGGAGGTCACCGTTCCCTATGTCGATTTGATCATTGCAAATCCGCCCGCACGTGCAGGTTGGTATAAGGACAGTGTTGCCAATAATTTTATACCGCGCCTGTATTATGGACAGGTTGGGTGGGTTGATCAGGTTAGGACAACTGATTCGGGTCAGGTGCTATATCGACTGAATGAAAAATATGGCTATGGTGATCTTTTTTGGATGGAGGCAACCGGGCTTTACCCATTAACCCCTGAGGATATTGCGCCTATCCATCCTGATGTGGATCCCGTGGAAAAACATATTATTGTCAATACAACCTATCAGACCCTTTCAGCTTTTGAGGGAGAAAGAGAAGTATTTTTTTGTCGCGTCTCTACTGGCTATGACAGCGAAAGTTACCGCACCACCGCTGGAGGCTATAACCCGCATCGGAAATTGATGTCTATCCCCATGGGCGCTTCTGCCCAGGAAGGCAGGTCTGGATATGATACCCCTGCTGTCGGGTGGCCCTTTTTTATGAATGGAGACGGGATCGCAATTCATGCCACATTTTGGCATAATGATTTTGGCACACGCCGCTCTCACGGTTGTGTAAACGTCTGTGCAGAGGATGCAAAATGGATTTTTCGCTGGACCACGCCCTATGTATCCCTGGAAAATAGTGAAATAAGCCTGGCCTGGCCTGATCACGGAACAAAGGTAGAAGTTGTTCAGCGTACTTTATAACCAGTAACTTTTATTTATCAATTAGAACGAGGTATTTCAATGGATTTGTCAAATATTACCCTGGGCCTGGCATTTTTAGCCGGACTGGCTTCTTTTCTTTCCCCCTGTGTCTTTTCGCTGGTCCCGGCTTATGTCGGCTATCTGAGCGGACGCGCTGCAGGAGGTGAAGGCGGCAAAAATAGCCGTTTTATTACCTTTACGCATGGCTTGGCTTTCGTCGTCGGCTTTAGCGTGGTCTTTATTTTATTGGGTGTCGCTGCCTCAGCTTTTGGTGGTCTCCTCTATGATATCCGTGGTTGGTTGGCGAAGATCGGTGGGATCGTGGTCATCATTTTTGGGCTGCATATGATCGGGGTTTATCGGATTCCCTTCCTTGAATATGATACCCGTGTCCAATCCCTCCCCGACCCAAAATGGGGCTATCTCTCATCGGGAATGCTCGGCGTTTTCTTCTCTGCAGGCTGGTCTCCTTGTGTCGGCCCGGTTCTGGGAGCGATCCTGACCGTTGCCATCAACGGTGGTGATGTATCGCAGGGAGCTGTCATGCTGACAGCCTATTCGGCCGGGTTGGCGATCCCCTTCCTGATCGCGGCTCTAGGTATCGGATGGGTGGGCGAAACCATACGTAAATATGGTAAAGC
>NZ_CEYOSI010000280.1:0-3791 GCF_982879505.1 Candidatus Desulfolinea nitratireducens | reverse complement strand
CTCAGGGGGCATACTCAAAGAATATATCCTAATAATTACAACTATTAATGCATTAGGGATTTATAAAATTTTTTATAAATCAGTTACCGTCACCCTTGGTGACGGTAACTAGCGTAGCTTTATGCATGCATTTGATATCTAAGGAGAAATATGTCAAATTTACTACTCGTTATTTTGAATGACACCAGCGTATTGCCAGATTTATTGGGGGTTTGGCGAGAGATTGGTGTTCCGGGCACCACGATCCTGCAAAGCGCCGGTGGTCATGCCTCACGCAACTGGCTCAGTCGAGTTGGTTTAGGCGCAATCAATAAGCTCTTTGAAACTAAAGAAGTTGAAACCCGAACGCTGATGGCAGTCTTTGAGGATGAAGATTTATTAGCTCAGGCAATTGCTGAAGCCGAACGCATTGTAGGTGGTTTTGATCGACCCAATAGCGGAGTGGTATTAGTCTTGCCAGTATCACAAGCGCTGGGCGTGTATAAGGCATCTCCCAAACCTGTGCAAGAAGTGTCCCCACCATCACTTCGATCAGACTGGTCTATTCTTCGCGATACCCTAGTAGAATCTGTGGATTCTCTTTGGAGTCTGGAACCAACTATTGTGCCTGCTGACACCCAATTAGAAGACGTCGTACTAGCCATGTTGGTGCATCCCAGAGTACATTTAGCCTCAGTAGTTGCCAAAGATGGGCGTTTAATTGGGTTATTAAAGCTGGCCGTATTAGCAGATGATCTGTTTTTTCATATTTTGCCAGAAGAATTCCTTGGCGAGATTACAGATTTGGAAAAATTAATGGATTATGCTACGAAGACGCGCACACTTACAGCTCAAGATGCTATGACGCCACCAGTTTGGGTCAAACGAGACGATACTGTTGCAGAAGCTTTCAAACGAATGCATGACAATAAACTGTCCGGATTACCAATAGTTGATGACCTATACCGGGTTGTTGGTTATATCAACTTGTTAGAATTATTATCGTTGTTCATCCATATTAACGACGATGCTGACCTTTCAGAGGAGAACTAATGGACCCCTTATGGTTAGCAGGCAGTATTTTTCTACTAACATACGCCTTCATCGTCAGCGAAAAAATACATCGCACAATTTCGGCGCTTTTGGGTGGGTTGGCAATGATTCTCTTTGTGCTGCCTCAGGAGCAAGCTTTTCATTCGATTGACTGGAACGTGATTTTCCTCTTGGCTGGCATGATGATCATCGCCAATGTCCTAAAAGAAACTGGTGTGTTTCAGTGGATTGCTTTGAAAGCAGTTCGCTTAGGAAAAGGGGATCCCTTTCGAGTGCTCATCCTCCTTTCTCTTATCACTGCTTTTTCCTCAGCATTATTAGATAACGTAACCACTGTAATTCTGATTGCTCCAGTGACTTTATTTGTGGCCTCAACGTTGCGGGTTAGCCCCATCCCTTTTTTGATTGCTGAAATACTGGCTTCCAATATAGGAGGTATGGCAACACTGATCGGTGACCCGCCTAACATTTTAATTGGTAGTGCAGCCAATATCGATTTTGTGACCTTTGCCGTGAATATGGGGCCAATTTCCCTGATCATTCTGCTGGCATTCATCGTTTTGGCACGCTTTTTATTTAAAAAAGAACTGACTATCCAAGACCAATCCAGCATAGATATTGCGGGATTAGATACATCCGCATTGATAACTGATCCTGTCTTGCTACGCAAATCATTGGTTATTACAACAGCAGTTATCCTGGGATTTTTATTACATAGTGCATTACATCTGGAGCCTGCAACCATCGCCCTAACTGGTGCAACCCTTTTGATGCTTTGGAGCAAAACAGACCCTCATCATGCTCTGCGCGATATAGAATGGACAACCCTGTTCTTTTTCTTTGGGCTATTCATTACGGTAGAAGCTGTTGTTGAAGTTGGGCTAATTGAGATAGTTGCCGATGCAGCATTACGTCTAACCGGAGGCGACGTATCCCTTACGTCCATGCTCCTGATCTGGTTTTCGGCGATTGCATCCGGCATTGTCGATAATATCCCATATACAGCTACCATGATCCCGATCGTGAAAAACCTGGCCCAGGTTATGCCAGCAGAAACCTTATGGTGGTCATTGGCCTTGGGCGCAGATCTAGGCGGTAATTTAACCCTGGTGGGCGCAGCCGCCAATGTGGTCGTGGCCAGTCTTGCCGAAAAAAGTGGACATCCAATCAGCTTCGGGCGTTTCTTAAGCTATGGTGTGATCACAACTGTGATGTCCCTGATCCTGGCAAGCGGATACGTTTGGTTGCTTTACCTCTAAAATATAAGGAGATATGAAGCCGTCTCGCACAAGATTTTGACTTGAGTGCTGCACCCATAAAGCTTCGCGGTTGAGCAGAAGAACGCCTACGCAAAGAGGATGTTGAAGTCTAGCACACAATTAAACCCCAGTGAGGCATTTTCAATACCTTCAACCAATTGGTTTGGGGTTCAATTTGTTCGCTGACGGGCTACGAAATGCGCTATATCCCCGCTTTAAGGATAGATAGTATCTCTGCTCGTGGTTGGACCTGAAAAACGCAGCAGGAAGTCAAAAAATACAGGCCCATTGGAAACCGCCATGATTAAGCCACAGATGAGGGTTCGATGGAAAACAGGTAAAAACTGTTAAAGTCCAGAAAGATGGGTTGAAAAAAGTGTTTGAAATTGAAAATGACATATCAACGACGTTTCAAAACTTGATTTTCTTGTTAGGAGTTCAGAAAAACTTTTTCAATAAAGGGGGAGGTCATTGCTGATAGGAGAGCGCCGTAATCCAGATGAAATTCAACTTCGCTACCGATCTTTAGTGTGTGGTTTCGACTGTGCAGAATAAGATGATCGCTGCTGGCGCCGAGTATCTCCAGGTCGCTGCTGATTGGTTTGAGGCCAGAAATGAGAACGTCCTGCCTGCCCAACGCGACGATCACTCTGCGCCGAATGCCGCGATCAACGAAGGTGGGCACATCTCCAAAGGCAGTCTGGGAAATTTCGCCAATTGGCAAAGAAGGCTTTTCTTTTGACTCGATCACTTCAGCAACCAGCCTAAAGGCTTCAGTATGTAAACCAGGAATGGGGTTGCGACCAATGGTCTCTCTTCCTAATAAAAGTGATTCACCCAGGCGTAGATTATTGATCCTGCCAACATTTTGCGTAGATTGAACCCAGTCATGATTTGCTGAATTCCCCCCTGAGATGATTTCTAATTGGAGCTGAAAATCCTTTTCAACCGAATTCGCTATTTGAGATAACCTGTCCATATTTTGATTATCTGGCTTAATCCCGCCGTAACAAGCCAGATTGGTGCCAATGCCAGTGATTTCAATATTCGGCAGGTCCTGGATGCTTTTTACTAAGAGAGGAAGCTCGGATGGAAGCACTCCCTCTCGCAGGTCGCCCAGCTCTACCATTAGAATGATTTTGTGGGTCTTTTTCTGCTTTTTTGCGAAGCGGGATAATTCTTGTATAGTTTCAAATTCCGTATTAAGGCTGATATCAACAGTTCTGACAACGCTTTCTGCCTGACTTGGTGCTGTGCGCAGCAGAACAAAGGGGATCGAGATCCCTGCCTTTTTCATTCTTTGAATATTCTCAAGACGAGAGTCAGCAATCAAATCTACGCCGCCCTGGATCATTGCCCTGGCAACCTGGGGATCTCCTAATGCTGCTTTGGAGACTCCCATCAGAGAAATCCCTTTTTGTCCATATAGTTCGGACAGCATCCGGGCATTATCCTGAATTTGAGAGAGGGCGATTTCTATTCTTGGCATTAATATCTTTG
>NZ_CEYOSI010000279.1:0-3844 GCF_982879505.1 Candidatus Desulfolinea nitratireducens | reverse complement strand
CTAGCCGCCGTCCTTTGCGTAGCATCCTTTAGGGCGGCGGCGGGGACGCCGCCGGAAGCAAATATGCAAGAGGTTTAGTGATTAAATACGGAAATCCGCCTATATGCTGATATCTTTCCTGGCGGATTCCCCGACGAGGTAACGTACACGGGCTTCTAAAATTCCAAAACCCTAGGCTACTGTGATACTCTTATCCAGATACACGTCCTGGATGGTATTCAAAAGCTTCACACCCTCTTCCATTGGGCGCTGGAAGGCTTTACGCCCTGAAATCAGCCCTTGCCCGCCAGCACGTTTATTGATCACCGCAGTCCTGGCAGCATCCGCAAAATCATTTTCTCCCGAAGCGCCACCACTGTTGATCAGGCCGGCGCGCCCCATATAACAATTTGCCACCTGGTATCGGCACAAGTCAATTGGGTGATCACTGCTTAGATCACTATACATTCGCTTATCAAGCTTGCCATACGAAACGCTTTCTGTGTTTAAAGCAAGAAATCCGCCGTTATTTTCAGGCAGCTTTTGCTTGATAATATCTGCCTGTATCGTGACCCCAAGGTGATTTGCCTGCCCGGTCAGATCAGCAGAAGCATGATAATCCTGATCCTGCTTGAATACTGAGTTACGCAAATAACACCATAACACGGTTGCCATCCCGAGCTCATGAGCTAAGGCGAAGGCCTGCGCAATTTCAATTATTTCGCGATGCGAATCTTCCGAACCAAAATAAATTGTTGCACCAACAGCAGCTGCGCCCATATCATATGCCTGTTCAACATTTCCAAATAATATCTGCTCGTATAGATTCGGATGCGTCAACAATTCGTTATGATTGATCTTCACCAGGAAGGGAATTTTATGAGCGTACTTGCGCGAAACCATTCCTAAAACGCCAAAGGTAGATGCAACCGCATTACACCCACCCTCAATCGCAAGCTCAACTATCTTTGCCGGATCAAAATAATCAGGGTTTTTCGCGAAGCTCGCCCCACCAGAATGTTCTATCCCCTGATCAACCGGTAGAATGGAAACATATCCTGTCCCACTCAAACGCCCAGTATTATATATCCGTGTCAGATTGCCAAGCACTCTATTATTACGGTCAGATTGTGAAAAAACGTTATCAACGAATGTAGGGCCGGGAATATGCAAGCGTTCTTTAGAAATTTTCGGCTTATCGAAGCCGAGCAGAAATTCTGCTTTATCCCCTAATATTGATTGAATATCGGTTGTCATTCTATTTCTCCTGTCATCAAGTTTATTGTATTTATTGCGAACTTGATTATACCCACAAACAGAGGCTATAATGGGAAAGGATTTCTGAGACCTTTAGCTATTTTTTC
Organism: Candidatus Desulfolinea nitratireducens; assembly: GCF_982879505.1. Lineage (NCBI taxonomy): Bacteria > Bacillati > Chloroflexota > Anaerolineae > Anaerolineales > Candidatus Desulfolinea > Candidatus Desulfolinea nitratireducens. The sequence continues at coordinate 2,501 of NZ_CEYOSI010000279.1, read as the reverse complement.
CGTATATCCAATCAGGAGGTACCCCATGACTGACCTGTTTAAAAAAGTTACTGACTCGCAAGATGTTTTCAAAAAACTAGCAAGTTATATCCCCGGATTTGATGGATATATTGAACGTCAAAACCGACGCGCAGCAGATAAATTACTGCGTGAGACTGTTGCAGACAGATTCCAGGAACAATGGACGCGGGCTTCACAGCTCCAGACTGATATGATCAGAGAGGGCAAGATCGCTTATATTGACGATATGGAGCGCGCCGTTATCCAAATACGGACCTTCATTGACAAAATCCGCACTGCTTCTTATGGATATTCCGGTTTGTTTGATGCCATAAAGATCAATGAGGCAGAATTGGCACAAATATACGCATTTGACCAAGGATTTTTCCTGGCAGCAGAAGAGATTGGGCGGGCACTGGATAATGTTGAAGCCAGCCTCAGTGATGAAGCCGGTTTGCCAGCAGCAATCCGAAATCTCATTTCGCTGGCTCGCCAGACAACCGAGGCGTTTAATCGTCGTTCTGAAATTTTCACTGGTAGCGGAGAATAATCGCAATCTTGTTATTGCGAGGAGATGATTTTTTTCTCCTCGCAATAACATTTTAATAACCTATGTGGCAAAAATATATCACCCCTTCATCATCCCAGGAAGTCGTTGAAATCCTGGCAAAAACCAGCAATGCGCGCATTGTGGCGGGCGGCACTGATCTGATCCTCGAAATCGAACGAGGTATCCGCAAAAACATTCAAACCCTGGTTGACGTATCCCGCATCCCAAATCTGGACAGAATCACCCTCGATGAAGACGATGTTATCCATCTTGGACCATTGGTCACCCATAATCATGTGGCAGGCTCCAAGCTGATGCAGGAGCGCGCTTACCCTCTTGTACGTGCCTGCTGGGAAGTGGGCGCCAACCAGATCCGGAACCGCGCGACGATTGCCGGAAATCTGATCACTGCCTCACCCGCCAACGACACAATCACGCCGTTAATGGCGCTCAACGCAAAGGTTACCCTCCTCTCCACGCAAGGAGAGCGTATCATTTCATTGCAGGATTTTTATCAGGGTGTGCGCAAAACTGTGATGCGCGATGATGAAATGCTGGTGGATATTACTTTTCCAGCTTTGACGGAAACACAGCGAGGGACCTTCATCAAATTGGCTTTACGCCGCGCGCAAGCCATCGCGGTGATCAATGTGGCGATCGTCCTTGATGTCAATTTGCCGACCGTTAAGTCAGCATCTATCACTCTCGGCGCAGTCTCGCCAACCATTATCCACGCTGATGAAGCGGAAGCCTATCTGGCTGGGAAAGAGCTGACCGAAGATGTGATCAACGAGGCTGCAAATCTGGCGATGAAGGCCTCCCGTCCAATTGGCGATATCCGTGGTTCAGCAGAATACCGCCTGGAAATGGTTCGCGTCAACACTGCCCGGGGACTGCGCTCCCTGCGAGATGGACAGGAACAAGTTGGGTTCCCGTCCGATCCGGTTTTGTTGTGGGGAAATGAGACTTCCAGCTTCAGCTCTCAGACCTTTACTCACGGCAACGGACAGCCCATCGTCACAACTATCAATGGAAAAGAATACTCCCTCAGCGACGGCCATGACAAAACCCTGCTTGCCCTATTGCGTGACCATGCAGGCTTGATGGGTTCGAAAGAGGGTTGCGGCGAAGGCGAATGCGGTGCCTGTACCATCTTTTTAGATGGCAAAGCTGTAATGTCCTGCCTTGTACCTGCACCACGTGCGCATGGCGCTGAGATCATCACTATAGAAGGCATTGCCGATGCCACTCAGGAAAGACTACATCCTGTTCAGGAGGCATTTATCCATGATGGTGCGGTTCAATGCGGCTATTGCACCCCGGGGTTTATTATGTCTGCTGCAAAATTACTTGAGGAAATACCTGTTCCCTCGCAGAACCAGATCGAGCAGGCAATTGCAGGCAATTTATGCCGCTGCACAGGGTATTACAAGATTGTGCAGGCAATTGAAAATGCCAGCAAAGAGAATTGAGGTTATAAATGGGTAAATACCGATTTGACGACGATACCAATAAAAAGAAACAACTTCCTGCAATATGGCGTGGGATTGGGTGCACCATGTTTATTCTGCTGCCAATAATATCCTATCTTGGCGCGGCCGTGCTTCTTGAGATCAAATCTGTTAGATTCTTCTTTTACGGTCTCAGCCCCACCCTGTTTGGAGAACCGAGCATCCCACCGATTCTCTGGGAAGTCAGATCTATTATTCCTTTTTTATATGAAGTCCGTTCGTGGACTAATTTGGAAGTAAATCTAATTTTTGCCTCGGTTATTCTGTTGATTTTGTCTGGAATCATCAGTGTCATATATAGTTTCATGTATAGGGCGGTAAATCCCTCACAATATGGGCCCACAGACGCACCTCCTTCAAAACGTAAAGTAAAAAAACACTCACGCTAAAACAATATGAAAACTCACGTTATTGGTAAATCGCTCCCTCGTATCGACGCT
>NZ_CEYOSI010000278.1:0-3878 GCF_982879505.1 Candidatus Desulfolinea nitratireducens | reverse complement strand
TGGTCAACGTTGAAGGCCACCAGGAAGGTGCGGTCAAAGGATACAATCCAAAAAAGCCCGGGAACAACTGTTACAACATCCAATTTGCCTTCTGCGATGAATTAAAGGCATACATCACTGGGTTTGTGAGAAGTGGCAACACATACACAGCAAACGGCGCGGCTGAAATGATCAAAGAAATCGGTGCCCATATTAAAACCGATGATTTGGAAATCCTGTTCCGCATGGACAGCGGGTATTTTGATGACGATATTATTGAAACCATAGAATGCACCGGTTGCAAGTATTTGATCAAGGGCAAAGAGTATCCAAACCCTCGCTTCTCAAGTGACCGATCCATCCGTTTCGTTCACTGAAGGTAAGGAAGGCCGTGAAACAACTGAGCTTGTTACGAAACTGGGCACCTGGGACAAGGATAGAAGATTTGTCGTATCCCGCGTATTAAAACCAGAAAAAGACAGGTCGCAACTATCTTTTCTGGAAGGCAGCGATTACGAATACTTCTACTTTGTGACCAATACCGAACTGCCTTCAGAAAAAGTGGTCATTGCTTACGAAAAACGCGGCAATGCCGAAAATTACATCAAAGAAGCCAAAGTATGATATGGCCGTTGGGCACCTTCTGCTTCAATCCTTTTGGGCAAACGAGGCCATCTTTCAATTGATGATGCTGGCTTACAATTTGTTTTTGTTGTTCAAGATGGACTTCGCAAAGGGAACGGAATACCGTCAGCAAATCAAAACTTTCCGCTTGAAATATATCTTCCTTGCAGGGAAGATCATCCGAACGGCCAGAAGCGTGATCATGAAGCTTTCTGAAAAATATCCGTATCGAGAGATGTATGAACAAAGCCTTTCCTGAAAAAACTTTTTTTGTCTCAACCCGTTATTTGTATTTAAGTCCGACCGAGAAAAATCATTTACAACATCCGATTTTGTGTAATGGATCGCTAAGCATGATGTACAATGGAGAATATTATGATAAATTTAAGTGAGTTCAGCCACCCCCATCACCCTTCTGGGGTGAAAATGTTGGTTAAATATATCAGACGTGGAATTTCGGTTTAACATTATTTTTAAGCGATCATGGATGTGATAGGAGGCTGGTATGAAAAAAACAACGATTTTACTGGTTGTAATAATGATTGTTCTGTCTGCGTGCGCAGCACCTTCGGAGAAGAAATGCGGGGACGGGGTATGCGACGGGCCTGAGAATGGGAAGAACTGCCCGGAGGACTGCACCCTCTCACAAGGAGCAGGCGGCGAAAGCAGCGATGCGCAAGAGGGAACGGAGAGCCAGGATGAAGCGGAAGCGGATGCCAGGGATGAGGGGCAGACAGACGATGTTTTCGCCGAGGTGTATGTGGAGATCGCGGTAACGCGGGATGAGGGCGTGGGCGACTGCGGCGTGGAACCCTGGGGTGTGGATCATATTGATGGCGGTGATTTCACATGCCCGCCGCCAAAATACTGGTTCGGCTACGACCTTGAAGCGACTGCCATGCAGCAGGTCAATCTGATCCCGCAGGGAGAGGGCTGGGTGTTCACACCGAGAACAAAGGGCGGAGGCACTTACCAGCAGGCGTCTGCCTGGTCAGACGGGCAGCGGGTCTGCGAACCGAAATCCATGCAGGCGAAACCGTTTGGTTTCCAGGTTGAGGGGGCTGCCGCCGGGGGAGAGATCACGATGACCTTTACCAGCAACCCGGTGGAGATTGCAACCTGGGAATGCGACAGCGGGACCACCTATGAGCGCGAGACGACGCTGCTGCGCATTGACTGGGGCGCGGCGCTGGGCGGTGATTACCACGACCTGTCGGTGTTTTTATCGGCTGCCGATCACGTTGGCGATTCGAAATACCGAAAGACCTACAGCGCGGATATGAATCCCAGCCCGGATGAGCGCGACCACGCGCAGGTGTCGCTGACCTTTACCTGCATGCAGCAGCGGGATGCTGCCACTTCGGTGGAAACTGCCTGCCCATGGTAGGGAGACGCTGAGTTTCAAGGCCATAATGAATGTGAAGCAATTTATCGAGGAGAAAGGGAAAATTGAAGAGATCGCCAGTTTGGCTATCCTATTCATTGGTCATTGTTGAAATTTTGATGGGCTGCACCCTGGTTGACATTGGCAGCACACCAACTGCAACGGTACCCATCGATGGAATGAAACAGGTAGAAAGTATTGAACGCGCCAAACCTGGAGAAATTTCCTATACGGAGATACACTCGCCGGAAAACGGAAAGATCGCCGTCCGAATCGATGTGCCCCAACAGCCGCGCTATGGGGAGAGCGCTCCAATTATCGTGGTCGCCTCCACCTGGTTCGTGGAGAAATATAATAGCGCCGCAACGCCGTTCCACCTGGAGTTCAATCCGGTCAGCACCGGCGCAATGGTGATCACACACCTGTGGCCGGGAAAGACTGACCCGGATAGTGGAATGCGATCCGAGGGGGTGTATGACTTCGGCGGCCCGGACAGCCTGGCTGCACTGCGGGACACGATCCAATTCGCGCTGGGAAAAATAGCGGATGTCAAGGGAAAAACCCTGGCTGACCTGATCACCATCAAGCCCCTGTATGAGAACGTGGGGATGTTTGCATCCTCTCATGCCGGCGTGGTGGCCACGAATGTGATGGCGTATTATGGCGAAACTTTCCCGGAACTAAAATACTTCGTCGGGCGTGAGAATCCCACCATGGCGGAGATGTATCCGCTCGAGATCGGGCACTTCAACCAAAACCTCCGGCCGATTTACAACCTCTATTATGACCCGGATGGATATACACCGACTTCAATCGCTGTGGATTACACACACCTGAGCTGGGTGCAGAATAACTCCTATCCCGAAGGCCGGCCGATATTCCTCGTCCCAGGCAAGCAGGATTATGTGTTGGATGATAAAGGACCCAATATTAACGGAAAACGATGGTTCTCACATCCTCTCACACAAGCCCTGTGGGATAACGGGGTATTCAGCGCCCAAAGCTGGCCGGAGGATGTTGCCACCCCGGAAGAAACCGCCGCATTTTGGCCGTACCGCGAGACGATCCGTAATTACGCTCTGATCGGCGAAAAGCTGCCCGAACTGCGTGTGATGCTGGTCTTCGCGGCTTTTGACCACGTACAGACGGCACCAGATAAGCCGCATATCCGCCAGGCGTATGACGGCTTCCATAAAAACGCGGGTTTGTGGACGCGTTTGAACTGCGACCTGGCGTATATCCAGGCGGAAGTACACCCGAGCGCATCCGCTGAAAACGGCTTTGGGGGGCATCCCGCCAACACGGAACCGAGAAACTGGGAAGCCGAGGCGATGAGTTGGGGATTCGAAGGACGCCTGGCAGGCGAACTGACCGCAAAAAGCGTGCCGATTGCATGCGCAGCGGAAATGGCAGACCGCGTGCAGACAAACAACTGGCAGCCCAACCTGGATGGTGTTCTTTTTACCAGATAGCAATTGATGGAATCTGATTTGCTGTTGGGCTTGAGAGGATGAACTCATCTGCCTAATTTTTCCCTCCTACTCAGCGTAAGCACGTATTTCGTTATTATAATTATTGGATATGCCCACCAATAACGTACAGAATCCCTGGATCAGGTTTCTTATATTCGCGGGGATATTGTGCATCCTCATTCAAGCGCTCAGTTTTATCCCAAAAGAGACCAGCCATGAGAAGAACGGCAATTTCTGGCCATATTTCTACCAGTCCCTGTCGCAGAATTCTGTCGATGTGGTGTACATGGGAAACTCACACTCAAAAACAACCTTCATCCCGGAAGTGATCGATAAGCTGCTGGGCACACGATCGATCCATGTGTGTAGCGGTTCAGAGCCTATGAGACAAAAAAGGGGATAAAACTAAGAGACACATT
>NZ_CEYOSI010000277.1:0-3888 GCF_982879505.1 Candidatus Desulfolinea nitratireducens | reverse complement strand
GGAAAGATTTGCATGCCAACGTGATGCAGTCATAAAATTTTATTCTTCCTGTATAGCGATCTTGCTTGGTTTTAGCTTTGGCAGTGTGACGACAAAAAAACCATCTTCATATTCAGCAGTGGTTTTTTCAAAATCAATGGGGCCTGGTAAGCTGATTGCGCTGTTAAATTTTCCACTACGGATTTCCATCTGATGATAGGCGCGTCGCTCCTGAACATCAGATCGGTTACCGCTAATAACAAGAAAACTCCCTTCAACGCTGACCGTAAAATCGGCCTCGCGCATCCCGGATATCTCAACGCGGACAATATAATTATCTTTTGTTTCGTATAGATCTGTCGGGGGGCTCCACAGGTTCGAGTGAACCTGAACCTGCCAGCCTATTGCCTGCCTAACAGCATGTCGATCCGCTTTCGTTTTAGGTGGTTTTACAATTTTACGAATAATAGGCGGCATCAAAATCTCCTTTATAAGCTGGAGGAAAACAAATTAGAAGGTACCTGGTCACTCTTTGTGTATTTACAAAAATATGCAACTGCCCAGTCTCTATCAAGATGGGACGCGGATTCTCACAGATCAGGCAGATTTACACGGATTTTAAAAACCTTTTTGCTTTTCTCGGAGAAAATCAGGTCGAATCCGTGTTCTATTTTTGCCATGCTGAGTAGTTACAAACAAATAATCTTATCGAATATCTCTTCCATTTCAAATAATTATTAGCGCCCCCGGAGGGATTCGAACCCGCAACCCCCGGCTTAGAAGGCCGGTGCTCTATCCGTTGAGCTACAGGGGCATTTTATTATTTACTAATTGGACGCAAGCCGCGATAAACCCGAACGCCGGCCAAAGTTTTTAATATTGTCATCTCCGGGCGTTCCAATCTTGCTGCCAGCTCTCGAGATGTCATCGGTACATTCCCATTGACAAGAAATAGTCTAAAGGCGGCTTCAACCATGGCTGTTCTATTTGTCAGAAATTCTGGAGCAAGGGCACAATGCAACATTAGAGTGTTTTGCATCCCATCGACAACTTTGACCTCGGCTGTTTCCGGGTCTATTGCATCAACAAAATCGCCATCCTGCCAATTGGCGAAAACTTCCTGGTGCTCGACACACATCAAGGAACGAAGGTATACGCGCCAATCACGGTCGTTTTGCTGCCACCAGGCAAAATCAATATGAAAGGGGGTGTCCAAGGTCGGTTTAACCAGACTAAATGTTTTTTTCTCGGCCATCTACACCTCTTCTTTGCTAACAGCTTCGTCTTGCAAATTGAAATAAAGGTCGCCAACATGGTTTGCCCATGGCCGTGTCGCAAATAAGCTAAATAGCGGGGCCGGCGGACAGCGTTTGAGCAAATTCAGGGCCGAGTAAACTTCCTGCACATGAACATGCCCTTGCGGATTGAGTTTGGTCAATTCCGTCACAACCTTTCTCACCAGGGTCTCAAACCCTTGCTTATTATCCTGAGCCAATTCCCAGGCTTTATCCAAGGCATCTTGATCAGGGATGGCAAGAACCATTCGCTCATCAAATTTTGCATTGATAGCCTGTTTGAGGGTTGCGAAAACAAGACCTCCATCCGATCCGGATATTACCGATCTTACCCAATCGCGTTTGCTGCGGTGGGTTTGCGCAGTAATGATCACCTCACCAAGGGTTTTGCCCTGACGAATATCTATCAGGCTACCTGGAATTAACCCATTTTCTTCATACCATCCCTTTAATCCATACACATAACGATTATCTTTGACCACCCATGCAGGCATTTTTTCTCCACTCTTGCCATCCACCAATGTGAAGCGGATTCTTGGAGACTCATAAGCAGTTGGAAACAAGGAACGAACCCGCTCTGATATCGGGAATGTGCCAAGACGCCAATGTGGGTACAGCAAGCTGATGGTTGCATTCTTTAGGGGAGGCCCATCAAATTTGATCTCGCTTAGTTCATCATCCAGTCTGGATTCAAGCGCAAGCATATCTGCAGTCAAAGTAGAGCGATCCAGATCCATGGATGTATAGCGAAGCATGTCTGGTGTGTGACGGACAGCCTCCGGTTCCAGGCGCTCCAGGCACCAGAGAACCTTGCCTGTAGAGCCAACCTCATCAAAGCGTGGATCTTTTTGGAGAGCATAGTTGAGTGAAAACTCAGTCAGACCAGGGTTATCGCCTTCAGGTAATTCGATATCTTTCATGATCACTGAAGTTTCTTGCGGCTCGCCTTCTGCTACATCGAGAATGGCCTCAGCCAGGTTCAAGTGACCAATATTTACATCCATTAGCAAAGCGCGCGGGAACCAATGGCCGGCAATGCTTACCAGCTCATCCCCTGCTCGTAAAGCATCGGCAAGTTTTACTTCGAGATCTGGCCCATAAAGACTAATCACCTGGCTCATATCAACATCTCCATCCCCTTCCCCTGTGTCTTCCTGATGGTTAAGAGAATGATCATCCACGCCCATTGCGAAGAGATGCTCACTTTCATCTTCCATCTCAATCGTCATAACCTCAAAGTTTTCAATTTCAGGGTTTTTGCCCTCACGCGCTGAAATCACCTTGCCCTTTTTCCAACCTAGGGCTGGAAAAGTCAACTCATCGCCAACTTCATACCGATCTCTAGGAAGATATATTTTTCCAGATCCCTTCCGTTTTTTTAATATCGCTTCCTGTTCATACCGTACTCGCTCTGTCGCCAAAGCAAAAACCAAATCCCCGGTTTTCTGTGGAGCTTCAAGCTCAAAAAGATATGCGAGCAGGAAATCTGTGTCTTTTTTATTTATTTCCAGTGCCTGCCAATAAGAAGCAGGAATGATGGATGGAGCATTCATTATTATTTGCCTTTGATTACGAATTTACCCAACGGGCAGAGATTTATTAGCTTACATAACAAGCGTTTCATTATACCCCAGCAATCTGCAATCTTCAACTTGACGCTAATAAACAAGGATGATAAACTTCAATTCCCTGAATAATCAGATTAATGGAATATATCTAATTAATGTTCACAAATCTTTCTGAGTTTTTGAAATATCTTGCCTCTCCTGAAGAGGCAAAAATAAACGGAATTCCCCCCTTAGACAAACTTAGCGAGGAATTGGGGATTAATCGCGCGTCATTACGAGAGCAAGTCGCAGTCGCGCGTGCATTGGGCCTGGTTGCCGTTAAGCCACGTACAGGAACCCAACAATTACCTTACACCTTTACTCCTGCCCTTCAACAGAGTCTTGGCTATGCGATCCTGTGTGACCGGAATAATTTTGAGAGCTATTCTGATTTACGCACTCACGTAGAATCCGCCTATTTCTGTCAGGCGGTTGAATATCTTACTGAAGATGATATTCAAGAGCTTAAGGCACTGGTCGAACAAGCGTGGGAAAAATTGCGAGGCAATCCAGCTAAAATACCCCATCAGGAACATCGCGATCTGCATTTGCTGATTTATCGTCGCTTGAATAATATTTTTGTTACTGGAATATTAGAAGCTTATTGGGAGGCTTACGAGGCCGTTCATCTAAACGTATTTACTGACTATACCTATTTAACAAATGTATGGACATACCACTCTGATATGATTGATGCAATTGAACGTGGTGCATATAAAACTGCACATCAATTTTTGATGGACCATACCGAGTTGATTGCAGCGAGACCCAATCCGCAAAGTTTCAAATGAGGAAGCTATGAAAAATAAAATAATTAATGATTTTTCAATTACTGTTGGAACATCCAATGGATCCGGAAGCCAAACATCTAACCTGACAATCCTGCGAGCCCTGTTTAAGATGGGCATTCCGGTTACTGGAAAAAATATGTTTCCATCCAATATTCAGGGACTACCCACCTGGTATACCATTCGCCTGAGCAAGGAGGGCTATACTGCCAGCAGGGA
>NZ_CEYOSI010000276.1:0-3910 GCF_982879505.1 Candidatus Desulfolinea nitratireducens | reverse complement strand
AAGGACCTAATGGAGAACCTATTCCAGCAGCTTCTGGACATGATGTTCGAGAGACTTTTGCCCGCATGGCTATGAATGACGAAGAAACTGTCGCTCTGATTGCAGGTGGACACACCTTCGGCAAAGCGCATGGCGCTGGTGATGCCGCGCTGGTTGGGCCAGAACCTGAGGCCGCTGGGATCGAGGAGCAGGGTCTTGGATGGAAGAGTTCCTTTGGCAGCGGCAAGGGTGGCGATGCGATTGGCAGCGGCATCGAGGGCGCCTGGAAACCGAACCCGACCCAATGGGATATGGGCTACCTGAAAGTGTTGTTCAAGTACGAGTGGGAACTGCTAAAAAGTCCTGCAGGAGCTTATATTTGGCTTGCAAAAGATGTTGATGAAGAGGATATGGTAATTGATGCCCATGATCCGACCAAAAAACATCGCCCTATGATGACTACTGCCGACCTGTCTCTCAAGTTTGATCCTGCCTATGAAAAAATCTCACGCCACTTCCTTGAGAACCCCGACGAATTCGCGGATGCCTTCACTCGCGCCTGGTTCAAGCTGACCCACCGTGACATGGGTCCCCGATCCCTCTATCTCGGCACGGAGGTTCCTAATGAGGAACTGGTTTGGCAAGATGTGGTTCCGGCTGTTGACCATGATTTGATTAACGAAGAAGACATTGCTACGCTCAAGTCCAAGATTCTGGCATCAAGACTTTCCATTTCTCAGTTGGTCTCGACCGCCTGGGCATCAGCGTCAACCTTCCGCGGTTCTGACAAACGGGGCGGGGCAAACGGAGCACGTATCCGGTTAGAGCCGCAAAAAAGTTGGGATGTCAATGAGCCGGCCCAATTGGAGAGCGTTCTCGAGACTCTTGAGAAAATCCAAAAAGAGTTCAACAAAAAAGTTTCTTTGGCAGACCTGATCGTCCTGGGCGGATGTGCAGCCATCGAGCAAGCTGCGAAAAATGCTGGTCACGAGGTAAGCGTTCCCTTCACTCCGGGACGGACGGATGCATCACAAGAGCAAACCGATGTGGAATCATTTGCCGTACTCGAACCAAGCGCAGATGGTTTCCGCAATTATCTCAAAGCCAAATACAGCGTCGCAGCCGAAGAAATGCTGGTTGATCGCGCACAACTGCTGACTCTGACCGCTCCTGAAATGACTGTTCTCTTTGGTGGGATGCGTGTTTTGAATGCGAACTTCGGGCAATCCCAGCATGGGGTTTTCACCAAACAACCCGAGACACTCACCAATGACTTCTTCGTCAATCTGCTTGATATGAGCACAGCGTGGAAAGCAACCACGGAAGAGAAAGATGTCTTCGAGGGTCGTGACCGCGCAACGGACGAACTCAAGTGGACCGGCACGCGTGTCGATCTCATTTTCGGTTCGAACTCCCAACTGCGCGCCTTGGCAGAAGTCTATGCTCAGGATGATGCGCAGACTAAGTTCGTGGATGACTTCGTGGCGGCATGGAACAAGGTCATGAACGCTGACCGCTTCGACCTCGCCTGAACCGGACTAACAAAAGGCAATCTCTCTGCGCATCTTTCAAAACTGGAGAACGCCAGTTATGTAAAGTGCGAGAAAACGTATAAAGGCAAAACAGCTCTGATGATTTTCATCGGGGCTGTTTTTTATGGAACACGGATTATTAAAAACTTTAACCACGAAGAGCACAAAGATTCACGAAGGAAAAAGAAAACGCAAAGTTTTTCGTTCGTGGCGCTTCGTGAACTTTGTGTTTAACGATTTTGAGTTTTTGCACTAAAAAAATTTGCGTAATCCGCCTAATCCGCGTCCTATCTTTCCAACCATATCAGCTATAATTCCCACGCAAAAAATATCTCACCATAAAAAACTCTGTGTCCTTTGTGTCTTTGTGGTGAACCAAAACAGGAGAAAAAATGTGCGGTATTTTCGGTATCGTTAAAGAAAAAGAAGAAAATTTAGGGCCGATATTGATCGGCGCTGCTGAACGCCTTACTTATAGAGGTTACGACTCGGTCGGGATGGCGACCATCAGCGGGGATAAGATTGATCTTCGTAAAGACGTGGGCAAAGTCGATACGGTTGCAGAAAAATATAATATCAGCGAAATGAGCGGGCAACGCGGCATCACGCAATTGCGCTGGGCAACTTTTGGAGCGCCTTCTCAAGTTAATGCGCAGCCGCATCTCGATTCGGACGGGCTCATGGTTGGCGCTCATAATGGTAACGTGGTCAATAATATTGAATTACGCCAACAATTTATAGAGGAAGGCCTCACCGTCCGTTCGGAAAATGATGGTGAGACCTGTGTTCACGCGGTGGAACGTTATCTCAAACGCGGCTACGAAATAATCGACGCAATTCGTCTTGCTTATGGCGATCTCGCGGGTGACTACGCTTTTGTTCTCGGACAAGCCAACGATGACAAGCTCTACGCGATGAAAAAAGGCTCGGGCCTTGTGGTTGGAATCGGTGATGATTTCACCTGCCTTTCCTCTGACCTGCCTTCCTTGCTGCCGCTCACGCGAGAGATCATCCGCCCGCAAGATGGCGAGATCATCATTTTGAGCCATGACCAGGTTGAGTTACGCTCCGTTACCGATGGAAAGATCATTCAACGCGAATCCGAGATCATCACTGAAAGCATGGATGCCGTTCAAAAGGGTGGATATCCCCACTTTATGCTCAAGGAAATTCATGAGCAACCACAGGTGGCGCGGGAATTGCATCACCTTTTGGATGATTCATCCGAGCTGGATTCCATTGTGGATAAAATGCGGAACGCACGCAACCTCTACCTGATCGGCTGTGGGACGAGTTATCATGCCTGTATATCTGGTTCCGTTGCCCTCGCCCAAATCGCAGGGCGTGCGGCGATTCCCGTTCTCGCCCCCCAATTTATCTCCCAGTTTGCGCCTACCGTTAATCACGAGGATGTGGGCATCTTTGTCAGCCAATCCGGGGAGACCAAGGATGTGCTCAATGCCCTCGCTGCTGCCGAGGTCAAAGGGATGACACCCTTCGGCATCGCCAACGTGATCGGCTCGACATTGACCCAGTTCACCAATAGCTGTCTGCCTCTTGGCTGCGGCTACGAAATCAGCGTCCCCGCAACCAAGACTTTCACGAACCAGGTATTCATCTTCCTCTATTTGGCCCATAAAATGGCGGGGCGCGATCTTGACGAATTGGCCGGAATCCCCGTGCTGATGGAGAAAACACTGGCGATGGTTGCCCCGCAGGTCGAGGAACTGGCCTCCACACTGGAAAATGTTGACGATATGTACACGCTTGGGTACGGAGCGACTTTTCCCATCGCCCTTGAAGGCGCGCTCAAGCTTAAAGAAATTACTTATGCGCACTGTGAGGGAATGCTCTCCACCGAGTTCAAACACGGTCCCCTTTCGGCTGTCACCGAAAATTATCCGATCATTTTCGTCGCTGGGAAAGAAGACATTCCCCTCATCATCAGCGGCATCAACGAGGTGACCGCTCGCGGCGCACGCGCCATCGTCATCGGTCCTGATGATGAACGTCTCCGCGCCAACGCAGATGATCTGATCGTCATCCCCGACGCAGAGGAGCAAATCAGTGCTCTCCTGGCTGTCCTGCCTTTACAAATACTCTCTTATCATATGAGTGTTGCGCGTGGGGTTGATCCTGACTTCCCAAGGAATTTATCGAAAACACTGACCGTAGATTGAATCGTCGGTCACGCTTGCAGCGTGACAACACCGAAAACTTGTCACGTTGAAACCGTGGCCCACAAACGTGACCTACACTAAGGAAGGAAAATAAATCTATGCCATCAATCATTGATCCCGAAACCATGCATGTAAACGAGCTCCCCGCTATCTGGTCGCCTGTACAATAGACATTATCCGTAATAGTAAAATAGGGTCATGCTAACCTATGCTGAATTG
>NZ_CEYOSI010000275.1:0-4015 GCF_982879505.1 Candidatus Desulfolinea nitratireducens | reverse complement strand
GGTGATCATTCACCACGGGCATGATATTCCCACTTGTGACCAGGTTCAAAACCATAATATCCCGCTAGATTGGGCGCCCAGTTGTTGGGATGAGGCCTCCGATTCTGTTATTGAACGCACTGGGTCGAAGTCTTTGGGTGAGTAATTATGCACCGTTGGAAGTGTAAACCGGAAAAGGAAAATATCGTAAAAGGCACAAGAAATATTCCTGAAGAAAATGAGGTAGAAGCTACAGAGAAAGATCGTTAGCTATAAAGAAAAATGAGCGGATAATCCGCTCATTTTTTGATTTTAACACTTTAGTGAGTTGAGGGCGGAACGCCCGAAACAAAAAACCACCGGCTAAGCCGGTGGAAGATTAGAACTTAAAGAAAGAAAATCACTCCGGTAGAATGGCGGAAGTTCAAGCCACCAAATACTACAAGGAGTGATTTTCATGGCAAAAAGTTTAGCACACACAAAATGGATGTGTAAGTATCACATTGTATTCACACCAAAGTTTAGGCGAAAGATAATATTTAACCTTGAATTCAACTCATAAGTGCAACTTTGCAAGTGGTAGAGAGGTAAGCTGCGGTAAGATAAGCACCTCTCAGACACCACATCAAAGGAGCGCTCATGGGATCATACTCACAGCTCACCTACCATCAAAGATACCATATTAATGCATTATTGAAAGCGGGATGGAATCAAACAGAGATAGCTGAATCAATAGGGGTGCATAAGTCCACCATCAGCAGAGAACTCAAGCGCAACAGAGGTAAAAGGGGATATCGTTCTAAACAAGCCGATCAATTGGCAAACACGAGGCGGTACAAAGCCAAATCAAGAATAACGGACGGGGATTGGGAAATGATTGAGGAACTCATCAGCCTGGATTGGAGCCCGGAGCAAATCAGCGAGTATTGCCGGGAAGAACAAGAACTGCCAATCAGCCATGAATGGATCTACCAGTATATCTATCGGGATAAACATAATGGGGGAAGGCTCTGGAAACACCTCAGATGCCGCAGGAAACGCAGAAAACGCTACGGCAGCTATGAAAAACGCGGTCAAATACCCAACAGAAGGTGGATTGATGAACGCCCTCAGGCAGTTGAAGACAGAAGCAGGCTGGGTGATTGGGAAGCGGACACGATCATCGGCAAAGGCAGGAAAGGTGCGATTGTGACCCTGGTAGACCGCAAAAGCCGTTTTCTGCGCATGGGCATGGTAAGGCAGCGCACCAAAGAAGCGGTCAAAGAGATGATCATCTCATTGCTGGCCGACTTTCCCGTTCATACGATCACTTGTGATAACGGAAAGGAGTTTACTGATCATGAGGGAATTGCTAAAGCATTGGGGGCTAAGGTTTATTTCGCCCATCCCTATGCATCCTGGGAGAGAGGTACCAATGAGAACACCAATGGACTCATCCGACAGTACATACCTAAAGATACTAGGTTTGGCGATCTAACTTGCGCGGATATGATATTCGTGGAAAATAGATTGAACACGAGACCTAGAAAATGTCTGTCTTTCGCTACTCCTATGGTATTCTTAAATAATCACGGTTGCACTTGATACTTGAATCCAAGAACCAGTATAAGGAAAGCATTGTAGGGATACTCAAAGACTTATGTAAGTGGAAGGGGGTAGAAATAATAGAGGGGACAGCAATGGTGGATCATATCCACCTGATAGTCTCAATTCCACCGAAGTATAGCATCTCAAGTTTCATGGGGTACCTGAAGGGGAAGAGTGCATTGATGATCTTCGATCGGCATGCGAATCTAAAGTATAAGTATGGAAATAGGCACTTCTGGTCGAGGGGGTACTATGTGAGCACAGTAGGATTGAATGAAGCGACAATAGCGAAGTACGTAAGAGAGCAAGATAAACATGATCAAATGATGGATCGGATCACAACGAAAGAAGCGGAAAACCCCTTTAGGGGTAGCTAGGTAATCAGTGCACCAGGCTTGAACGAAGAGAAAGGAGCACCTTGAGATGCTGCAAGTAACAGACCCTTATAGGGTCAGGTCAAGCCACCCGCTTTGCGGGTGGTCATGACTTTACTCGCCATGCTCCCAAGCTGCACAGTTTTGGAAACTGTCGTTGGCTTCATCCGGGCGGCCCAGCGTTTCCAGCAAGCCACCACGGTCACACCATAGCCAGAAATAACCTTGTTGTTCTTCATGAGGAACGAGTCTGAGTGCTTTGTCGAGTGCTTCTAGCGCCCCTTCCATATCACCCTGCTCAATCTGCTGGTTACTCAATTCTGAACAACTTTCGGGTGTAGAGCAGGAGGCGAATCCGCCAGAGAAGGCAATAAGCGCGATCACTATCGCGATCAGCGCTACGATGCCTGCAATTGCTAATGTAGCTGGCTTCTTTTTGGGCGGCTCACTTTTGGGGGCTGATTCTATCTTTTTTTCAGGCATCGGTTCGGGCTCGGGGGAAACGGGCATAGCGTCTCTTGCCGAGACTACTGTTTCCATAGCGGAGGCAGGCTCATCGTCCACGGACGAGGCGGGTTTATCATCCAGCAATTGAGCAATCGTTTCTTCGCCCATCATTTCGGTTGGCAACTCGGATATTTCATCCACTTTTTCTTCTATCATGGTCGGCAGCGATGAAATATCAACAGATTTTGGCATATCCGAGCCATTCAATTGCGCAATGATTTCTGGCGCTAGCGCGTTTTCAAAAGCGGTATAAAGCTCAAGTGCAGTTTGATAGCGTTCCTGCGGTTCTTTCTCTACGGCTTTGAAGATCACTTTTTCCAATGAAAAGGGGATATTCGGACGCAGCGTAGATGGTCTTGGCAAAGGTTCGGTAACGTGCTTCTGGATAATCGCCAAAGGTGTGTCGGATGCAAAGGGAACTTTTCCCGTGAGCATTTCAAAAAGGACGATCCCCAGAGAGTAGATGTCGCTGGCGTTGTCTAGTTCCATGCCTTTACCTTGCTCTGGTGACATATATGTCGGCGTACCGATGAGTGAGCCTGTGGCGGTGAATTGCATTTCGCTCATCATGCGGGCAATCCCAAAATCGGTGATAAAGGCATCGTTCTCTGTATTCATCAAAATATTGGAGGGCTTAATATCACGATGCAGGATGCCTTGCTTATGGGCATAATCGAGCGCGCTGGCGACCTGATACAGCGTTCTTTTTACCTGCTCAAGTGGCAAATACTTGCCAGCGCGAGATAATTCAGCCATTCGTGATTGCAGAGTTCCCCCATTTATGAATTCCATGGCCATATAATAGTCATCGTCTTCGTGGTCAAAATCGTGAATCTGAACAATACTGGGGTGGCGAAAAGCAGCTACAGCCCTGGCTTCGCGCTCGAAGCGGGCGAGGAATTCTTCACCGTCAGACAGATAAGTATGCAGTATCTTTATCGTAATATAACGATCCAGTTTTTCATGGTGGGCTTTATAAACTTCAGCCATGCCGCCTTTACCAAGGCGTTCCATTAACTTGTATTTCCCCAGTGTAGTGCCAACTCTCTTTGCCATAAACGCCGCTCCCTGATGAGACAAAACTTATCAATACAATGATTTTACATCAAAACGATTCCCCTGTCGAAACCCGAAGCCACTTCAGGAACCAGAAAAAGCGAATATCTCATGGTCAATGGATTTTATGAGTGACAGCCTTGAAAATGGCCGAAAATTTCGCACCTTGAATATCATCGACGATTTCAACCGGGAGGTGCTTTGGATCGAAGCTGACACCTCATTACCCGCTGAACGCGTTATCCGCGCACTGGATATGCTGGCAGTGTGGCATGGATATCCGCAGCAAATACGGGTTGATAATGGACCGGAGTTTATTTCTCACAAGTTAGCTGAATGGGCTGAGCAATACCAGGTTGTACTGGATTTCATTGAACCGGGAAAACCATCTCAAAATGCCTATATCGAGCGTTTCAACAGAACCTATCGTGAAGATGTTTTGGATGCTTACTTATTTCCCGGATTCCACGCCGCCGAAGCAGTCAAGGAGAGAATTTCGAAGAAAAGCCCCA
>NZ_CEYOSI010000274.1:0-4044 GCF_982879505.1 Candidatus Desulfolinea nitratireducens | reverse complement strand
CTACCCGATGAGAAAGGAAGAGTAGCCAAATCGTTACAAGCGACCAACCAACCCCTGGGATGATTTCCCTTTGGTTGGGGCAACTTAATCTTATAAATCTTTCTTCAGGACATCCTTTTTCTCCACCTGTGAATATGAATGAAGGATAGTCAAAAATTATTTTTCTCTCAATTAATTCTTGACTGAGCAGTTGCACCAATAGTTTATTATAATAACAAAAAAGAGTCGAGCAAAATTTTGCTCGACTCTCAGATTTCTGATTAAAACCTATTTCCCAAACTTCGCTTGCAACAACTCCTTCAGCGTAGGCTGACCGATTTCTTGCAACTCATAGCGTACGCGTTGCGTAGGCTTGTTGATCTTTAGCACGCGGGACAGGTCGATCGGAGTTCCGATGATGACCAGATCCACGTCAATGGCGTTGATGGTTTCCTCGAGGTCGCGGGTTTGCGCTTCGCCATAGCCCATTGCGGGGAGAATCTCGCCAGTGTCGGGATATTTTTCGAAGGTTTCGGCGATGGAGCGGACAGCAAAGGGGCGCGGATCTACGATTTCAGCCGCACCGAAACGGCGCGCAGCAACGTAACCTGCGCCATATTTCATCCCGCCGTGTGTCAGGGTGGGGCCATCTTCGACGACGAGAACACGTTTGCCCTGGATAGCGGCAGGATCATCCACAAATAGAGGAGAGGCGCCCTCGACGATGACCGCGTTCGGGTTCAGACCACGTAAATTTTCCCGCACCAGGATGACGTCATCGGGCGAGGCGGTATCCACCTTGTTGATCACGAAAACATCAGCGGAGCGGACATTCGTCTCGCCGGGGTAAAACGTCAATTCATGCCCTGGGCGAAGCGGATCGGCAACCACAATTTCCATATCCGAAACATAGAAGGGCAGATCGTTATTGCCACCATCCCACAGGATGATATCCACTTCCTGCTCGGCTTTGCGCAAAATTTTCTCATAATCCACACCTGCAAAGACGATGATACCGTTATCAATATGGGGTTCGTACTCTTCGCGCTCTTCAATGGTGCATTCATACTCATCCAGATCGTCATAATCGGCATAACGCTGAACTTCCTGCGCGACCAAATTGCCATAAGGCATTGGGTGACGAATGGCGGCGACTTTATAGCCCATATCGCGGAGGATGAGGGAGACACGGCGCGTTGTTTGGGATTTGCCACAGCCCGTGCGGACGGCGCAAACTGAGACAACCGGTTTCGTGGACTTGATTTGGGTTGGCTTCGCGCCGAGTAGGCGGAAGTTTGCGCCCAAAGCATTGACCAGTGAAGCCTTGTGCATCACGTATTCATGAGGTACGTCAGAATAGGCGAAAACGACTTCTTCTACATCCAGTTCTTTGATGAGATCTTCGAGATGTGCTTCATCGTGGATGGGGATGCCTTCGGGGTAAAGTTCGCCCGCGAGGACAGCCGGATATACACGTCCTTCGATGTCGGGAATCTGGGTAGCAGTGAAGGCGACAACCTGATAATCCTTGTTGCCGCGGAAAACGGTGTTGAAGTTGTGGAAGTCGCGTCCTGCGGCTCCCATGATCAGGGTACGGATTGGGGACATTGATCTTACTCCTTACAGAAAGATGAATTTTCAGCCGATACCGGTTTTGCTTTCGTTGGTTGTATGAGAGACTTCAGTCATCAGTCATCAGATCTCAGCATTCAGACTTTAGATGTCATTTTAGATTTTAACTAAAGTCTGTAGTCTAAAGTCTGATGTCTCTTAAAACAACATGGAAGCTCCTGCGCTTTAGTGGAGTTCCTTTGCGTTCCCCCCTTTAGCTCCCCCTCAGGGGGAAGGCCAGGATGGGGGACGCAGCCCGTAAGAATTGCGGGATCGGTTGATTTTCGGAGCAGGAAAACTCTGCTACGTCACATCACTTCTGGGGCTGTGATGCCCAAAAGCGCCAAGGCATTGGCGAGGGTTTGCTTCGACGCGGCAACCAGCCGCAACCGAGCATCTCGAATTGCATCTGTTTCGGCTTTTAATACTGAAACAGCATGGTAAAAACTGTGGAACGCACTCGCCAGATCATACGCATAAGTGGCCATGATCATTGGGCGATATTCATTTGCGGCTTCTTCGACCTTAGCCGGGAAACGCGATAATAATTCAATTAATGCAATCTCATGGGGAGTCATTTCAAAGTTGAAAGGGGCATCATTCAATTTCTCAACTTTCAAACCTTCAAACTTCTTTAAAATACTAGCCGCCCTCACATGCGCATTCTGGATATATGGCCCGGTGTGTCCTTCAAAGCTGAGAGCTACGTCCATATCAAAAACGGTATCACGGCTGTTATCTACAGAGAGCATCGCATAGGCCAATGATCCCAAACCAACAGATTTGGCGACCTCAGCGCGTTCTTTCTCAGAGAGATTAGGATTCTTCTCTTTACTCGCCTCTGTCACCCGGCGTAAAGCCTCGTCCGCGACATCTTTGAAAAGCACCAAACGTCCCGCACGAGCAGACATGGCTCCTTCTGGCAGGCTGACAAAGCCATATCCAAGATGATAGCATTTCTCTGCCTGGGGCACACCCCAAAGCCTTAAGATGGCAAAGGCCTGCTGCAAATGTAGCGATTGGCGGACGTCAACGACATAGATCGAACGATCCACGCCATAATCTTCAAATTTGACTTTTGCCAGCGCCAGATCTTTCGTTAGGTAGAGGGTTGTGCCGTCATTACGTAAAAGCACATTCGTGCGATACTTTTCTTTTTTTAAGCCTAGCTTCTCATCAATATTGACGATCACCGCACCGCCTTCGGGGCGTTCATCTTCGGCGATGCCAAGAGCGATCAATTCATCCACGATGGCTTTGGAGGGCTGATCCACTTCGCTTTCGAAGAACCAGGCGTCCATGTGGATGTCGAGGGTCTCCAAAATATCTTTCAGCTCGACCAAACTCCATTCACGGGTTTCAAGCCAAAGGTTGCGGACGTACTCGTCCCCCTCATCCCATTTTCGATAAAGCTCGCGTCGTTCTGCATCGTAAGCCTCGCGCTGGGCCTGCTCTTCATCCGTCTCATTCTCTTTTTTCGTGAGCAGTTTTGTGGCTTCGACATAAAGTTTCAGCAGCCATTGCCCGCGCTCGTGAATGCCCTCTGGCTCCTGCCCTTTATAGAAATTTTCGTAAATCCAGAGAACGGTAATCACGCCCAGACCGATGTCGCCGGGATAGGCGGCACGGATGGTTTCAAAACCCGAAAATTCAACGAGGCGTGCGAGGGATTCGCCGAGGATGGCGTTGCGAAAATGGCCGATGTGAAAGGAGTGATGGGTATTCGGCTGTGCATATTCAACCATGACCCGCTCACCTTTTGGCTTGCCGCGCCCAAAATCACTTTTTTCCTGAAGAATGGCAGCCACTACGCGTTCTGCGAAATCTGCCGTGACAAAATAGAGGTTGAGATAGCCCTTGACCGCTTCAACGCGACTGATGCCTGTGGGAGTACCAATTTCGTCTTTGATGGTTTCAGCAATTTCCTGCGCCCGCAACGGGACTTTGACCTTCTTGCCACTTTTTGCCTCGTTTGCCGCTGTTTGAAAAAATGACGTGGAGGTACCCCACTCCCCGTTAAAGGGAATTGGCTGCCATTTTAGCTCGGCAAGAGGGACCTCGTTTTTAGCGCAATACGCGAGGATTTTATCTTCGATTTCGATGGTTTCTTGGTTGAACATAAGCGATTTTTACCAGTGTTTTCAGGTTGATTTTGGTGCGGGGATTATAACATGGGGACAGTGAGGAGTGATGCGTGATAAGTGAATTTTTGATAATGCGAATTACGCGAAAAGGTCGAATGTACCAAAGAAAGAGGAAAAAGCTTAGAAGAAAGAACAGCTACTTTTCGAAAGAATATTATTGCTATTGGGTATTGGTAGTTGGTAATTGATGGAGATCACTTAATGGGTGTTTTTATTTTTTAATTCGTCAATTTTATTGCCCATATTAAAGGACGCATCACTCGTCACGTTTCACTCTTCACAAAATCATCCTTTTTCATCTTTCAGTTTT
>NZ_CEYOSI010000273.1:0-4047 GCF_982879505.1 Candidatus Desulfolinea nitratireducens | reverse complement strand
GGCTGCCGCGGAATGTTTCTACAAAACTTTGTGGGTCTGGCAGGTTTTTGAGTGCCAAGGCTGCGAGCTGCAAGCCAACCGCCCATCCCTCCGTACGCGCTTCGAGTGCATTGACAGTATCTTCTTTTAAGTCAAGCTGCATGGATTGATTGAAGAAATGACTGGCTTCTTCTTCTGTAAAGCGCAGATCACTGGCGCGGATTTCAACCATTTGCCCACGCGCGCGAAAACGCGCCAATGGCAAAGAGGGATCTGAGCGCGTGATGATGACCAGATGCGCATGGCGTGGTTGGTGCTCAAGAAAATATTCCAGCATCTCGTGAATGAGCGGGTTGGTGATGAGATGGTAATCATCGAGGACGAGGATTGCAGGCTCTTCAAGAAGAGCAAGAGTGTTAATGATTTCATTCAGAATATTTTGGAAGGGCGGGAGTTGGGGTGCCTCCAATAGCGCCAGAATGTTTTCCAGCGCAAAATCACTGATCCGATTCCAGGCGGTTGCCCAATAGGACAAGAAGCGTGCTGACTCATTGTCGCTTTTTTCGAGGGATAACCAGACATTTCGCGTTGATTCCGTAAAAGAATAGAGCCAACTGGTTATTAAGGTGGTTTTTCCATAACCAGCAGGTGCGGAGACCAGTGTCAATTTTCGCTGCTCTATCAAACCGGCTTGCAGTTGGTCCAAAAGCCGTGGACGCATCACACCACCGGCACGCCAGAGGGGAATATGGAATTTGGTTTCAAGAAAGCGATCAGCCATGGTTAAAAGATCATCTTATTTGATATTGTCCCAATTATAGACTGAATTGATAAAATCATAAAACCCTGCGACCTTCAAAGACAGCTTGTACTCGTTCGCGTTCGATAGCGATCCACTCGTCATAGAATCCGGGCAGGAGTTCTCCCTGATAGAGTGAAAGATTTGCAATGAGCGATTGGAGATCGAGGTCGGGTCTCTCCATTTGCAAAACATCGAGCCAGTACTCGGAATTTCGATTGAATTTCAATGTAAAATCATCAGCAAGGATATATTCGCTACTACCGGATTGTCCTACTGCGAGGGCTTTGCGAATACGCCATAATTCCTGTCGAAGATTTTTTCGTGCAATTTTATCGGTGGTTTCGGGCCAAAATACGCCTGCCAGTTTCTCCCGGCGGTGGGAAGTCCCTGCTGTCAGTGTGAGATATGCCAGAGGGATTGACCAGCCCGAGAGGAAATCGTGACGCGTTTTCCATCAAGTCGCACGTCGAATTGTCCAAGAAGTCGAATCTTAAGCATCAAATCCTCCAATAACCAGTACATGGCATATATACTGAAAGAGCAGATAATCCCAGTATAGCACCTTCCGGTGGAAATTTAGACCAAATGCGTCTTTTTTACGTCTCAAGAATTTTCAGGAAATAAAAGACGAAAAAAGGATTACCCTTTGTAATAATGTGGGCAAATGTTTACCACCCATCTGGTTGCAGAACGTAACCTTATTGTAAAAGGAGTCAAAATGTTTTTCCACAACCTAGAAAATGCCCAAGCTTTTGAAGTCGAACGTCACAAGGATGAGATGCACGACGCGGTAAAACACAATTTGGTGCATCAAAATACCAAAGGGCTAAAATCTGCTGCCCTGCCTTATGTGATCCTGAGCATAATCACCTGGATATTGGCGAGCTTAATTTGGTAGTTGCTTATCATTTTACAGATAGAATCTTTTCTTCCTTCTCCCGAAGGGTTGCCAGGAGTAATACTCCTGGCAACCCAAAATGAATTATCTATTGAAGGACGGGGTTCGGAACAAATTCTCGTAAGGGCACAAAAAAGCCGCTAATAGCGGCTTTTTTTGATTCTCCATCATCCTTGAACTACTTTATCAATACAGCCGCCAAAGCAGCCTGATCTTTTTCAGAGAACCCCAAACCCCGCCGAATCCATTGGTCAAGCACGCCAAACTCTTCTTTTACCTGGCTAAGGGCAGCACTTAAATAATCGGAACGCGCATCAAAAAGAGGCGCGTACATCCGCCAGGGGACACCGAAATAAGCCAACTTGCTAAGTCGTCGATATATTTCCTGAGTATAGGCATCCAAATTTTCATTTGTGATTAAATAGTCTTCCATTACGGTTTCAAAGGGGACCCCTAAAACCAGCTGAATGAGACTGGAAACCACACCTGTCCGATCTTTTCCGGCAGAGCAGTGAATAAGAAGGGGTAAATTTTCGGGATTTGATATGCGATGGAACAAGGCTTTGAGCTGAGGCAGGTAATTGGTTGCGTATTCGCGATACGCTTGATAAGACTCTGCAATATAGTCCATTTTGCGCTCACTCCCAAACATGAGAGAAAATAAGCGACGCAATGATCGCCCATGGTAATCAACGATCGGACGCATGGGGATATTAAAAAAGGTGAATGGCCTGGCAATCGGTATTCGGTCCGGTTCTTTCTGTCGCTCAAATTCTGATCTTAAATCGCAAACTGTTTTTATGCCTAAAGAGGCAATATAGTCAATATCAGCATTGCTTGCTTTAGATAAGTCACCACTACGATAAAGCAATCCACTTTTAAGACTCGTTCCGTTTTGCGTTTTATAACCACCAAAATCGCGAAAATTATGAATGGATTCCATGGGTCAATTCACTTCCTCATCCAAGACTTCAATAAATTTCTCATAGATCTCTTGTGCCTGTTCAGGGCTATTCCCAATGGCTGTCAGACCAAGCTTTCCCAACGATGAAACGCAACTGATCATATGCAGCACGATCCCGGTATGGCTGGTATGGTCAAAATGTAAGCGGTGATTGCTAACAATATCGAAAAGTTTCTGTGGGGTCAATTTTTTATATGCCTTGGATTTTAAAGCATCCGTTGCCACATAATATTTTGCCTGCCCTTGCAATGTCTGGTAGATACCTGTATCTGGATCGAATTTTCCGCCGGTTAAGAAAAGCAGCGTTAAATATGGATGGGTTGTTCCGCCTTTTCGAAGGTTTACTTCAATGGCATATTGCTCCCAGCGCCAACGAGATCGGACAACGATGAAATCCAACGCAAAGCGTCCAACGACACCTTCCTTGGCGAAACGCTTGCCAATTTTCACCGCCTCGCGGGTAATCATTGGCCCATATTCAGGATTGGCAGGAAAACGCGCTCCCATATAAATCTGTCCGCTGGGGCCACCTAATATTTGATCATGGGTAGAGAGCAATTCCACCTCTCCCAAAGGTGTGACGCGCAATTGAACACTTGGGCTGAACATACTGTCGCCATCAATTAATTCTTCTACAATGCCGCCTTTTGTACTGAGCTGTTCCATATACCAATCATAGTTAACGTCGGCCAATTCATATTGCAGTTCTTTTAATCGCTCCCCCAAAGCATTCTTAACATCTGCTGCCTCGGGTTTGGGAAGGCCGGATAGATCCAGGGTCGCGTTGCCATATCCCGAAACACCATCGTTATGCTTAACGATAACTTTTGATATTTCAGGTTTTTCCGTGCGCATCTGGGAGATGGCCTTGACCAGATCATCTTTACTGAAAATATTCTCCGCGCCTTGCGGATGCTGAATACCTTCTTCAGCAAAGATCTGGCGACAGCCGCTTTTTGTACCAAAAGCAAAAAAGCGCGGGTCGGCGGCGTACATGGGGATGCCAAGCTGAACAGCAAAATCACGCTCGAGATCAGTGGTCAAAAATGGAACCAGGTGCGCCATATCCAGATTTGGAATTTCCTTGCGGATCTGTTCGATAAGTTTGGGACGCTCAAGCAATTTTGTCACCAACGGACGATCCGATAAATCCTGTGGAGATATCAGAGTGAGTCGCCTGCGGGCGCTGGCAATACTCACACTCGGCAGAATATCTAAATAATAATCAATAATATCCTGTTGGATGGGGGCAGAGGTCAGATAGATGATACGCACATGAGGTTGACGCAGTAAAAAGAGCATAAAGAGCATTCTCTCTTCATAGGCTTGCTGGGAGGCAAAATCCAATTTCAAATCCACGGTCATGGAGGGTAATACCACCATCGTGTTTTCATCCTCAATAAA
>NZ_CEYOSI010000272.1:0-4050 GCF_982879505.1 Candidatus Desulfolinea nitratireducens | reverse complement strand
TTATCTGGCCCGGTGTTGGTTGAAATCGTTCAGGCCCAGGGTTGGGATGTGGTTGAAAGCCTGATCGTTTCAGATGATCTGGACGTGTTACGCGACACGCTCATCCTTTGGGCAGATAGCAGTGATATGGATCTGATTTTGACCACCGGTGGGACAGGATTTTCCCCACGAGATATTACTCCAGAAGCAACCCGTTTTGTTGTGGACAAACTCGCCCCGGGATTGGCTGAAGCGATGCGTGCCACGAGCTTAGAAGTCACATCCCACGCGATGCTCTCAAGGGCCATCGCTGGAATTCGTGGACGGGTGCTGATTATCAACTTGCCGGGCAGTCCAAAAGCGGCACGTGAAAACCTGGAAGTTATCCTGCCAGTTTTGGGGCATGCTGTCCAACTTTTGACGGAAGACGCAGAAGCTGAGGTGGGACATTCATCCGAAATCTAATATTCAACATCTGTATCATGATGTTATAATCCCGCTGTTGAAATTTTATATTTGAAAGGTATATTTTTATGATTGATGCAAATTCATTACGAAAAGGTGTCATTTTTGATATGGATGGGAACCTTTTTAAAGTGAAAGACTACCACCACAACAAAACGGCAAGAGGTGGAGCAACCATCCGAATTAAGGCATTTAATTTACGAACCGGCGCAAATATTGAACAAACTTTCAATTCTGGTGAGCGCGTTCAAGACGTACGTCTTGATTATCATAAGGTGCAATATCTTTACAACGACGGTGATTTTTATTATTTTATGAATAATGAGACCTATGAGCAGCCTGCCATTAATGCATCTATGCTGGATGACGTGGTTGGTTTTTTAAAAGAAGGTCTGGCTGTCAAGTTGACATTTTTCGGTGATGAGCCTCTTGATGTTGAATTGCCGACCTCGGTTGAATTGGAAGTAGTTGAAGCTGAAATCGCTGTACGTGGTGATACAGCTACTGGTGTAACCAAAAAAGTCATATGTGAGACGGGCCTTGAGGTGCAGTCACCGAATTTTATCAACGTTGGCGATATCATCAAGGTTGATACCCGAACCGGTGAATACCTGACACGTGTCTAGCTATCACGCGCACATAATCTGATATTGAATGTTTTCTGTCCCCACCTAGGGGACAGTTTCATAACAAGATAGGATTGATGCAATGAAAACACCTGCTGGAACTGAATGCCCTCATTTTTACGGAGATTACCATCGTGGTCGAGATACCGAAGAGTGCCGTTTGTTGCAATCCTCCATTCCGCCGCAACCCTATACGACTGATCTCTGCGAAAAATGTCCTGTGCCAGGAATTTTACGCGCTAATGCCTGCACGGACATGCGCTTGAACGGTCATGTCACCCGTTCGATATTTGATCTATTCCAGCGCAGGGTCTATGTTACGGCCAGGTGTGAGAAAACATCTCAAAGGGTAGATAAGCCGGAAATTGGTTGTGGAGAGTGCCACCCATTGCCGCCCATCTTCGAGGTTAAAAAATGACCTTAACCCTGTTGCTCGATCTCGATGACACATTGATTGATTCCAATATGGATGAATTCATCCCGATATATTTTCATGCATTGGAAAAGGCGATGGGGGAATATGTTTCGCCTGATAAGATGTTGAAGTATCTTATGCTTGGAACGAATGAAATGATCGCGCACGATAGCCCGGATGAAACATTGGGGCAACTTTTTGATCGCAATTTTTATCCAAACCTTGGCGTGGATCGGAGCGTTCTTGATCCCAAAATTGCCCATTTCTACGATGAGATTTTTCCAACTTTTAAATATCTCACCAATGTGCGCCCCGATGCGGTGGACCTGGTCGAGTGGGCCTTTGGACAGGGATATCGGGTAGCTATCTCAACCAATCCGCTTTTCCCCAAAAAAGCGATCTATCATCGTTTGCGTTGGGCCGGGTTGGCGCCAGAAAAATATCCTTTCGATGTGATCTCTTCCTTCGAGAATTTCCATTTCAGCAAACCGAATCCGGCTTATCTGGCCGAGGTGCTGGGGCAGATGGGTTGGCCGGATGGTCCCGTCCTAGTCGTCGGAGATGATGCAGAGCGGGATATTCAGGCGGCCCATAAAATGGGTCTCTCCTCATTCTGGATAGCAGATAATGATGCCTCCCTGCCTTGTGGTTCTGAACCTGTCGCCGGGCGTGGCTCAATTGGGGATGTGCGCCCATGGTTGGAATCTGTCGACCAGAGTACCCTTCTTCCCCGGTATCAAACCCAAAGCGCGATCGCTGCGACGATGAAGTCCATCCCCGCTGTGCTGAAGGAGATCTTATCGCCTCTTCCGAAAGATGAGTGGAGTTTCTCTCCCACAACAGAAGAATGGTCTGTGGTTGAGATCGTAAGTCATATTCGGGATGTAGAGCGTGAGGTTAATTTGCCGCGAATCGAGGCGTTTTTGAATGACGATAATCCTTTTATTACAGCTGGAGATACAGATGCCTGGACTGTTGAGCGAGGCTATGCCCAGCAAGATGGCGATGCCGTCCTTACCAATTTTCTTGCTGCCCGCTTGGAAACCTTGAGTGTAGTGAGGGCATTAAAGGAAGAAGAGTGGCTGCGTTCGGGCCGCCATGCCATTTTTGGACCGATCACACTAGAGGAGCAACTTGGCTTTATGGCTGAGCACGACCGTGTTCACCTGAGGCAAATATTTGAGATCATCAGAAAAGACGAAAAAATTAAGTCTATTTAATATCGCTCAATTATGTCAGATAAAGATCGCATTAAATTTGCTATTGCCAAGGCAAAATCAGGGCACGAACTTGCTGCCCGCGATCTATTTCTGGATATTGTAAAAGATGATCCTGAAAACAAATTGGCATGGCTTTGGCTGGTTGGACTACTGGATGATACAGATGATCTGATTAATGCCTGTGAGCATATTTTGCGGATTGACCCTGCAGATGAAAGGGTGCGGCTCCGTCTTACTGACCTCCACCGACTGCGGGCATCAAATAGGGAAAAGTGGGCAAAAAGGGAAATTCAGAAGGTTAATCAATTATTGGATCTGGGGGAACAACAGCCAGCACTAATCCGATTGAGGGAAATCGTCAAAAATAATCACGTCTCAGAGGCAGCATGGATGTTGATCTTTGCGCACTCACCAGATCTGGATGAGCAAATATGGGCATTGACACATGCACTGGCCCTTGATCCAAAAAATGAGCAGAAACGGGAATCTTTGCGTCGATTGCGATATTTTCAAAAACATCCTTTTGAGCTGGCATCCAGTTTTGAGGAACGGGGTGAAATTGATCGGGCCATTAAACTTTACGAGCAACTGGCAGTCAAATCAAAGGGGAGAAAAGAATGGGATCATATATATCGAGAGATTAATCGGTTAGAAAATTTAAATGAGGAGAATATCGTCCATATATCTCCTGTGCTGACAACAACCCGTCTCACAGCAGGACCGCCTTTGCTCTTTCTTTTTTTGGTCATTATCCAAACCGGATATAATTTTCAATACTTCACACTGTTGATGGGAATAGAGTTGTTGTTGGTAATATTGGGGTCTTTTCTGTTGGCTTTGGCATCGACTGGTGCAGAGAATCGGCTGTGGAAACGGCTTGGTAATGCGGTCGGACGTGGTTCTTCACGGTGGCGTTATTTGCTTGGTGCAATCGGATTCACGATCATGGGTTTACCCTTTGTGCTTATTGCATATGAAGCCTTCGCTCGTTGGCCAACTGCTTTGGAATATTTAGAAACAACTTTTTAGGCAGGATATATGTTTCCAATTAACGATACCGAACCTAATCGCTATAGCGCATTTCCGATCATGACCCTGTCAATAATTTTTTTAAATACCGCGATTTTCATTATTTGGCCCCCACACATATATGGAGATATTTTCGAATGGGTCGCAACAGTTCCAACGATGGTTTTCTCTCGGATTGGGGGAGGTTTTCTGACTGGATTAACTTCGATGTTTTTACATGGTGGCTTATTCCATCTTTTTGGGAATATGTTTGGCTTGTGGGTTTTTTGCAGGCGCGTGGAAGATGCCTGCGGATACTGGCGCTTTCTGGCATTTT
>NZ_CEYOSI010000271.1:1182-4061 GCF_982879505.1 Candidatus Desulfolinea nitratireducens | reverse complement strand
ATTCGTCCTTCGACTTCAGGCTCAAAAACAATCGCCTTCCGCTCAGGAACTGTTAGCGTTTGTTTAAATCAAGAAACTATCTTCCGTCATTTTATACTTGACAGACCACTAGCCACATGACAGTTTGTTCAAAAGAGCGTCCGTTGGTTGCCTGCACTTGTGGTGCGGCACAGGTGAGTAGCCGATGTTTTTCGGCGTATCGCCCGTCCTGGCGCTCCGGGCCAGGGAAACCAACAAACGAGCAGAAATAAATCCAATTTTGTGGTTTCGATACGCTTTTCGCTTCGCTCTGAGCTACTTCCATGAGAAAGTCGGTTTTGTCAAGGGTAAAAAAGCAATCCGTGAGGATACCTCGCTCTTTTTTACCACGACAAAAAACTCCTGGCGCGAAATTCAGCGTGGCTGTTTAGCGCTAATCGTAATGTGAGGTACCAGAAAAAGCTTAGCTTTCCTTTGAAGAATTGCTCTTTATTTAGAAGACGCATGCTGAAAGATTTTGACCCTACTTCCATCCGCACTCTTTGTGAGCCATTCCTTGGCTCGGTGCATTATGGGGTCCAGCCTGAGGCGCTGCCATCTCAACCGCGGATTGCATCAGCATCCTGGTAGCTCTCGCAGTCGCCTGAACACGGACTTGCGTTCTTCTTTTGTAGAGCAATTATTCTCTAATCAACAAAAACTTCATTCCTTTTTAGAGAAGCACGAAAGACGATTTTCAAATTATTCTGCGTTCGCATCAGTTTCCTTTCTTTCAGGATAGAAAGGATGATAATCTTCACCGCTGAGCCAAAGTTTGTGCAAAAGCACTGCCAGTTTTCTGGCAACAGCCACCGTTGCCTTGTGTTTGGCTCTTTTGCCGCCACGCTCTGCTAAACGCAAACCCCAATTACGGAGTTTAGTCTCAGGTCCAAAGGGTCCCAAGATATACTGGGCGCTGCCGATCAACATACGCCGCAAATATTTATCACCCGTTTTCGTGATCCGTTTTTCAGGGTCAACCTCACCCGATTGGCTCCTTTTCGGGACCATGCCCAAATAGGCACCTACTTCACGGCTTTTATAGAAGCGTTTTGGGTCTTCTATCGTCAAGACATAGGCTAATGCCGTGATCGGTCCTACGCCTTTGATCTGCCGCATTTTCTTTGTTTCAGGGTACTCTTCTTTGCACAGGCGTTCAATCTCTTTGTCAAATGCCTTAATCTGCTCTGTCAAAGCTTGAATGGTGTCTACGATTGGATTAAGTGCTGATTTTAGATCTGTAGGAATATACTCTCTGACTTTTTTGGCAAAGGCTTCTGACTTGCAGGAAGGCAAGCGTTCTCCAAAACTCTTGACGATGCCGCGAGCTTGATTGATCAAAGACGTTCTGGCTCTCACCAGACCGTCTCGGGAACGAAGCAGAGCCAGGTCTTTTTGGGACGCATTGCTGCGGTGCACAATCGATTCTAGCAAATCAGGCTCGAAGCGAAGCAGTTTGGCTAAGTACTGCGCATCGATCCGATCACTCTTGCGTGGGTTCTTATAGACCAAACGAACCTTACTCGGATTCGCCACGGTAACATCGTGTCCGTATTTCTTCAAATCCTGGCTCATCCAGCGAGAGTGACCGCCTACTTCAAGCGCAATCTGCATCGGTGCGATTTCGCTGAATTCTTGTGCCAGTGCTTTTCGTGTCGTTGGAATACGAAGCTCCTTCAAAAAATCACCTTCACCATCTATAATCCGTACCAGAGAAGTCTTGTCGCCAATATCAATGCCTGCATATTTTATGTTATCCTTGTTCATAGTCGGTTCTCCTTTGCACCTCATTGAGTGCGTCTATTTGTGAACACCTCTGGTATATCACATTCTCGGAGAACCGACTTTCTCATCCTATCTCAACCACCTTCAAAAACAAAAATGTCATGTCGCTAATTAAAAAATCAAAAATCCGCCAGGTTTATCCTGACGGATTTTTTACCCTCCACCCCTGAACGGGGAGATTAGAGGCGGGAATGCATTACAACTCCATAGACCAGAACGATCTGGCCCAAATGATAGGCGGCCATATTCATCACGCGTCCATTTTTGATCGGCTGGACGAATTTATTCCAGGCGAGGATCGCGTCAGAAAGCATAAAAAGGGCCGCCCCAACACTGACGACGATCGCGGTATTTGTCTCCCAATCGGGACGGGATAATGTCAGCAAGGCGGAGAGGAGCATAATGGTGATCACTGCCGTATAGGCAAAAACTGGTTTCTGCAGGCTATCTTTGCCCTGCTTTGCCAGCCCCGCCGCAATTTGCTTATAGAGACGTGCTGCAATGATTCCCAATAATATGGCCCAGACCAAACCCATCCCATTAAAAGGAGGCAGGGTCTGATTGAAGCCAATCATATAAGCCACATGTGCCAGCAAAAAGGCGACCAACCCCGCGATGAATTGCTCTTTGGGGAGCATCAGGAAAACATCGCCTGCAAGGGAGAGGCTGATCCCGATCCCAAACCAGAGTGCGATCCCGCTCAGGCTATTTGTCGAGAGAAATAGCCAAATAAAAAGGAAAACCATTGTCAGGGGTTTCAGGATATATTCGAGTTTTTTCCAGCCTTTGTAGACCGAAACCCAATCCAGCACGGCGGAAATAATGGTTAGTGCAAGTAGAAAATTCATTTTAT
This sequence comes from Candidatus Desulfolinea nitratireducens, assembly GCF_982879505.1. Taxonomy (NCBI): domain Bacteria; kingdom Bacillati; phylum Chloroflexota; class Anaerolineae; order Anaerolineales; genus Candidatus Desulfolinea; species Candidatus Desulfolinea nitratireducens. The sequence goes on along the minus strand of NZ_CEYOSI010000271.1, from coordinate 1,405 downwards.
CAATCCTGATTTTTATACGTCACTGCCTGCACTGTGTGCGTCGGCACGCGTACGAGGAAGGATTGAGCCTGACGCGGCAGTCTCCCTCACAAGGTGGAGATTGCTCACCTGCACTTGTCACTGCAGGTGCAAGTGTCGCTCCGCTCGCAATGACGTTTTCATTTCTTCGGGTTATACCCAAAACGGCGCAGATAATTCTCGTTATTTCGCCAATCTTTGAGCA
>NZ_CEYOSI010000271.1:0-1082 GCF_982879505.1 Candidatus Desulfolinea nitratireducens | reverse complement strand
GGGTTATACCCAAAACGGCGCAGATAATTCTCGTTATTTCGCCAATCTTTGAGCACTTTGACCCGCAAATTCAGGAAAACTTTTCGTCCGCTCATCGCTTCGATTTCTTTGCGGGCAGCCGAACCGATCTTTTTAAGGGTCTTTCCGCCCTCGCCGATCACGATTCCCTTTTGCGAGTCGCGTTCGACGAAAAGAGTGGCGGCGATGTAAGCGCCCGAATCACCGCGCTCGGTGAATTCGTCCACGCGGATGGCGATGCTGTGGGGAACCTCGTGACGCAGGAAGATCAGGCAGGCTTCACGGACCAACTCGGCGGCGATTTCACGCTCGTAGAGATCGGTGACCTGATCGATGGGGAAATCGGGAGGACGTTCCGGAAGCCGATCAGTGATGATGTTGAGAAGCGTATCTCGCCCGTCTCCGCGGGTTGCTGAGAGGGGGATGACCTCCTCGGCGTCAGGAAATATTTCACGGTAAGCCTCTTGACGGGATTCTGATTCTTTGATGTTCAGTCGATCTGTTTTATTGGTGGCAAGCAAAACAGGAGGGCGATTCTTAATCGTCAGCAAAAGGGATGAGATCAATTTATCCTCTTCGGTCGGTTCCTCGGAGGCATCCACCAGCCAGAGGATCAAATCCACACCTTCAAGGGCTTCCTCGGCGTTCATATTGAGGGCCTTCCCAAGTTTATGATGCGGGTTATGAATCCCCGGGGTGTCTACAAAAACTATTTGGGCTGCATCGGTGGAGAGGATCCCAAGCTGAGAGCGTCGTGTGGTCTGGGGGCGCGGCGAGACAGCGGCGATTTTTTGACCAAGGAGAGCATTGATCAGGGTGGATTTGCCAACATTTGGTCGTCCGATGACGGCGACAAAACCAGAGCGAAAGGTAGAAGTCATTCGTTATTATTTTCCTATAAGATCGGTAAGGTTTGCGAATCAGATGAAACTCAGTTTACCACGTCTCTCAGGATCTTTTGCGATCAGGAGAGCCGCCATTTTACGATCTGAAATTATGCCCATTTGAGACACTCTGTGTTAAGATTGGATTTGCTGATTAGCATCGTACTATTGGAGGAATCT
>NZ_CEYOSI010000270.1:0-4097 GCF_982879505.1 Candidatus Desulfolinea nitratireducens | reverse complement strand
GGCGTCCCGAGGGGCAAAATGCGCTGTGTATCACAACCGCCACCCCAAAAGGTCAATCGCTCACCATAATCTCTTTTGAGTTGCGCTGGATCCATGCCCCTGCAGGTGACCTGGACCGGATTTATTGAATCCAGCCCGGCCTCGATCAGGTCATCCAGCAGTGGTTCAATCCCCCCGCAGGAATGCAGATTGATGCTGAGATGCGGAGCGAGTTCCTTCGTGCGTTGCCACATTTTCGCGTGCCATGATTTGTAATAGCGCCGGTACATTTTCGGTGAGATCATCGGGCCTGTCTGCCCTCCAAGATCATCGCCGAATAAGATCACATCAATATAGGGACCGACCGCACCAAGCCATTTCTCCAATCGCGGCATATAGAAATCACAGAGTGCCTCTGAGAGCCGTTCACAGGCTTCAGGATGATAGCCCATATGCCTGAGATAAGTATCCATGCGGTAAAGAAATTGCGGCACTTCAAAGAGGTTCCCGCCAAAGATGCCAAGAATGGCGCGATCGGTCGATCCACGCAGTGTCCGGGCTCCCTCAGCAAGCTGCTGACACCCCTCATCCGTCAGCGGGATATGTCCACCCGGGGCCGGGATTCCGGTCCACATGGTGTATTTAAAGGCCTGCTCCAGATCTGAGAAATCCTGCTCCTCCGGATTTTCTTCCAACCAGGGCCAGTGGATTTGCTCAAAAAACATACAGCTTTCTTTTTGGATCGCCAGATCAATTCCGTCGTCAGAAAGCAGATAAGAGTCCCTGCCGCGCTTCTCAATATTGATAAAGGAGGGGATTTTGCAGGCCGTGCCATCAGGCAATACCCAATCCTTCCAGTCCTGATCCTCCAGCATGAAACCCCGACCCAGCTCGACGACATCAGATCCAACATAATCCAGGATCTCAGGTTCGACAATTGCCAACTGCTGGACCATGTCGTAGACGTAGATCTCCCCCGACGAAATCCCCAAAGCTTTCTTCAATTTTGCGTAGGCAATTGCCGCAATCCCACTGGACCGATGACTCCCGAAATCGATCGGCACGCGGTCCGGTTGTTGATGATCCAGGGCAGATTTGATTCGCTCACGTGAGTTCATTTACATTTTCTCCTGCCGAAGGTTTTGCGTTTGTCCTGATGACTTGAAACAAGCCGGGTACCCGCGGATTTGTTGGACGTGGACAATCTTGATTATACGATAAAGGTTCAGACCAGGATTAACTCAATTTAGCGGGCAAACGCCCGATAGGGATTGTCCTGAGTTAGTTGACGGATCGTACCCTCATCCACCCCCTCAGCCCGCAGTTTGGGGAGAAACTGATCTGAAAGATAGGTGTATGGTTTGGGAATCCCGCCCCCCGGCAGTGCTGGATCATACCAGCCCCGGTCATGACTGAGCAGCAACTGATCACCCAATCCAGCGTCCAGGAGGCGGAGGATATTCTGCAGATCACCCTCATCATTATCCCCAATTGTGTCATACTCAAGCCAGGCTCCACGTCGCGCCATTTCAAGGTGCAAATTAAAATCCTGTTCTTTTTGGGTGTGGATCCAGATAAATCGGTCGGGGGCATACCCCATCTTCTCAATAAGATTAAGTTGATCCCGAACCACCCGGCCCTGGATAGTGTGGCTTCCAATGATGGCATTTGTTTCCCGGCCCGCAGTTGCAGCCGCCCGCAAGATTTTGCTTTCACAGGCTGTTAATCCCTGATCCCCTGCGCTCAGCTTAATCCAGCCGGCTTGCACTCCACTACCCTCAATTTCACCTTGTAATTCGCTCAACATCCACTCGGCCAATTTGGCTTCACTGGCCGCATGTGCCCAGTCAGGAACCCAGGGCTCACGATAAATACCGGTCGGAATTACGATGGGTAGATTAGTGGCCTTGGACACAGCCAGATCAATATCCACCCGGCGACCCACGCCGATGGTACTGCATTCAACAATCGCGGTTACACCAACTTCCCGGGCCTTTGCAATTTCCGGAGCCATGAGCTGGATCACATCTTCAACTTCGGCCTGGGCATAACCCGGCGTATCCCAGGTTCGAAGGTCGACAAAAATATGCTCATGAGGCAAAATCATCCCCAGTTCAGCAGGGCTTTTATGGCCCAAAGTGGTAATTAAATTTGGCATAATCCTCTCGCCATATCGCTATATATACTATTTTTATTCCAACAACAAACCCATCAGATGGACATCAACATAATCAGCATCCAGCTCCCTTTTCATATACTTCCGCAGGGTACCCTCCGCTTCAAATCCTAATTTCTTATAGAAACTTATCGCTCGATGATTATCTGCTTCAACCCTCTACTCGATTCTTCTGACACCATCCACTCGTAAATCTCTGATCAGCTCCTGCATGATTTTCGTCCCAATTCCCCTGCCCTGATATGATCGCTTTATCCCAAATGCGCCAATAGCTGGTGTAGCGAATGATGGGGTAGCTGGGCTTTGTTAGGCCGCAAATTCCGTTGAGCCCTATATCAAACTACTTATCAAAAGAAGGTGTTTCTCAATTAAAGCTTCTGTCTCTTATAAATGATGCTAGTATCGTGGATCGGTTTATCAGTTTTATCCGGAACCTTGTACTTAGCGGACGATTTTACAACAGGGAATTCTTCTTCCCCAAACACTAAGTGAAAGTTAGCCAAGGTAATAACATCACCTTTGGATAATATATATCTGTCAATCTTGTTTCCATTCACATACGTTCCGCCAGTTGAATCAAGATCAATTACCTCAAAACGTTCTTTTTGATATCTTATCTCAGCATGCTTACGTGATACTTTAGAATGTTCAATAATGAGATCATTGTCTCTAGCACGACCAATTTTTATGATAGCCTGGTTAAATTTAAATAGTGACGAATTTTCCATGACAAGTAAAGCAGCAGGGAGTTTTATTTCTTCTGTGCACATATATATCCTCCAAGTAGTCTCACGCTACCTCAGTCCATTTATATTCAGTATATTTGATATTCATCTAAAAACAAAACTATTTTTGCACCCAACAGTTTGTACCAGCCCCGCAGAGCGTTAGCGAGCTTATCCCTTCATCCCAACAACGAGCCAGGAAACGACTTCTCGCAATGCATCATAGGCCTTCAACCGTGCTTGATCAGTGCCATCAGCTTCGGCAGTTGCAATATGCTCTTCCATTTGATTGATGACCAATGGACCCATCGCCAAGAGTGCATCGGCGTTGGAGGCGGCATACTTTACCAGGACATAGCGAATGAGAGCAGGTACCGGAACACCCGTTGCTTGACTCAAGCCCTCAATAGTTGGGAGGGGGTCAGCGACGGTGTAATGAGCTACATCCTCTTTAAAGTTGGCGTGCGGATCATCTTCTTCCCAGGAATCGGTATATGGAGTAAGTTGCATGGTTTGTCCTTAGATGTGTAATTAGGCTTGCTGGAATTTAAACGTGGGCTATGTTCACTATAACGGTATCTGTTCAAGCTAGAATCAACTCACAAAAAGATTGCATCTCTGTCTATCTATATATTAATATCCGTAATGCTTCTTTTACCCTTTCTAAAAAGGAGCGATCTCTCCTATTTATTTCTTTAAGTTTTTGCTTTGTTAAGTACATTTTTTGAAGTTCTAATTTTCCATCCTCTTTTTGACTCATTCGAATACCTGAAATGTTTTGGGCTCTTTTACCGTCAGGATCGATTTTTATAGGTGCTTCAAACAAAAAACTTAGCAATCTGTTTCTGAATGGGCGCAAATCACCTAGCTGATACAAGTTTGTAGATGTTTGTACCAATGTTGGCATATAACCAAAATATTCAGCCACATTTTCAATCAATTCATGTACTTCATCAAACCCAATACGTAAAATACTAATACCGCATATTTCTTGGTCATATGTAAAATTCTTCCTTGATCGTTCTTTTGGGTTATCTGGGAACAATAATAATACTTTTTTTGATGGTCTGAGCTGAAGAAAGATGTGATCTACAAGGCCTGAATAATGTTGATCTAATATTCGATAATCACGAATTTTACTTCCGCCTGTATCCCAATATTGGACTAATAAATTTTCTATCTCATTTGGTAGATTATGCTTCTTAATATTTTTAATG
>NZ_CEYOSI010000269.1:0-4110 GCF_982879505.1 Candidatus Desulfolinea nitratireducens | reverse complement strand
CCTGGTTGGCTAAATGGCATCTTCGCTCTTGGCGCTGCCGTCACTCTCTTCATGGGCAAATAATCATTTTTTAATACAAAAACAGCCTCCCGTACGGGAGGCTGTTTTTGTTTGACTCTCTTTTTCTTCTACTGTACACTTCCTGTGTTCCTTTCAAACCCTATAAATTGTTCGAGGCTCCACAAAAAACACTTTTATTGGCAGGTTCCTGGCTTTTACTTAGCGGCTAGGGCTGTTTTTGAGCAAATTAACTGGTAGCCCAAAAGGAGATCATACTTTATGAATAAACTCCGAGGACTTAAGCATCGCGAAACTCAATTGGATTTGGATCTTTACCGGGTAAAGGTGCCTATCTCTGGACTTACGGATGTCTCTTTGAGTGTGATCGATATTCATCCCGATGGGGCCGAGAAGACAATTGTTTTTATTCATGGTTTTGCTGGTTGTGCTGAAACCTGGGAATACCAGATCAATCACTTTGCGCTTGAGTATCGGGTAATTGTCCCCGATCTGCGTGGACATGGCCAGAGCGACGCTCCTTTTACACAATACACCATGGCTGAGTTGGTATCCGATATTAACGCGGTCGCGGATGCCCTTGATCTCCCTGAAAAATTTATTCTGGTTGGGCATTCTTTTGGCGGTTCAGTTTGTATTGAATATGCTGCCGCTCATCCAAAACGTCTTGAACAATTGGTCCTGATCGCAACAGCGGGGGAATATCCCCTGCCAAAGAGCGCCTCTTTGCTTTCGAAAATTCCAGTATCTGTTATTCGTCCCTTCTGGAAATATCGTCCGCGCTGGAATGCGGAGGTGCATGTCCTGAAGCGGATGATGCTCAATAATATGGGGAAATGGAAGGGCTGGGATGCGCTTCCCAAAATTACAACGAAGACAATGGTGCTGACCGGGGAACGTGACAGTTATTTCCCGCGCTGGGCATTCGACCGGGTCAGCGAAGCGCTCCCCGGCGCTGATGTCATCGATGTAGGCGCATCCAAGCATAAGGTCCAGTTGGAGCGTCATAAGGCGGTCAACCGCGCGATCGAGCGTTTCGTTCACCAAGGCGGAAAAGGGAAAGGTTCATGGCGCGAACAGGGGCTGCGCACCGATCTGGCCATCTCGCGCCCGTGGTTGAAAAGCTATGGGAAATATACGCCGATCACCTGTCCAATTCCCCGCCAGCCATTACACAAGTTTCTGGAAGCCGCAGCAGACCGAGTTCCGAAGCGAAAAGCGACCGTTTTCTACGGTTCAACGCTGAATTACCAGCAGCTCGATCGTCTTGTTAACCAATTTGCGCATGCCTTGCACGGGCTTGGTGTTCGCCGTGGAGATCGCGTCATGGTGGTCATGCCAAATATGCCCCAAATGATCATGGCCTATTATGCGACCCTCAAGATCGGCGGTGTTGTTGTCCTCCCAAATCCAGATGCAACTGCACAACAGATTGTGGAACAGGTCAAAGATACAGATGCCAAGGTGCTTGTGACGCTGAAAGATTTTGCCGGGTTGGCAAAACAGGTCCAGGAGAACAGCCCTGTCCAGGTCGTTTTGGCGAATATTAGAGATGCAGTCTCGGCACGAGTCTATAAAGCCTTATTGGGACGTTGGCATGCCGCCGGGTTTGGCGAAGATGAGATCCCCTGGGTGGATGAGGGCCAAACCATGGAAAGGCTGATGCTGGATGCATCCCGGGAGCGCCCTGAATTTGAAGTTGATCCTGAGGATTTGGCAGCGATCCTGTTTACAAGCGGGACAACGGACAAGCCAAAAGGGGTTTGCCTGACACATTCGAATCTGGTTGCTAATTCACTCCAGACCCGTCACTGGATTCCGGATGTCAAATACGGTGAAGAGGTATTTCTGTCTGTTCTTCCGCTGACCCACAGCTATGGGATGACAACAGCGATGAATATCCCGATCGTGATCGGTGCGACCATCGTATTATTGCCTGTATTCGAGCTTCAGCAGGTTCTTGACCATATCAAGGAACATAACCCCAGTATTTTTCCGGGGGTACCCTCCATTTATGCAGCGATCAATCATGCGCCAAATGTGCGTGAGTATGGTCTCAATTCGATCAAAGCCTGCATTAGCGGCGCAGCCCCCCTGCCCATTGAAGTCCAGGAGGCTTTCCAGAAATTAACCCGCGGGCAGCTTGTTGAAGGCTATGGTCTGACAGAAACCTCGCCGGTGACTCACGCCAATCCTTTGAGAGGCGATGCGAAAACTGGCTCGATCGGTATTCCCATCCCCAATACGGATGCTAAAATCGTCGACCTGGTCACGGACAAAGACCTGCCCCCGGGGAAAATTGGCGAATTATTGGTCAAGGGTCCACAGGTGATGAAGGGCTATTGGCAAGCCGAGGGCAAGAGCGATCCGGACACATCTTTCCGCGACGGCTGGTTATATACAGGTGATGTGGCGGTCATGGATGCGGATGGGTTCTTTAAGATCATCAGTCGCAAACGTGATACGATCATGGCGGGTGAATTCAGCGTTTATCCGCGGGATGTTGAAGAAGTCCTTTATGAGAATTCCAAAGTTTTAGAGGTCGCAGTTGTCGGGATCAAGCGTAAAGGTTGGTTGAGTAATAAGGTCAAAGCCTACGTCGTGCCACAACCAGGCACTAACCTTTCTGAAGATGAGTTAATGGAACTTTGCCGTAAACGGCTGGATGAGTATGCCGTCCCCTGGGAAATTGAATTTCGGGAAACATTGCCAAAATCTTTTGTTGGCAAAGTTTTGAGAAGAATGTTGGTGGAGGAATAGACATCAGACCCAGATAGCGGGTGGCTGAAGTCTGATGCCTGATGTCTAAAAATATGGACAAGGTTTTTTTCATACGAGCCCTGATAACAACGAGCATCATAGTTTTCATTACTTTTGGAATCGCACTTTGGCTAAAACCTGAATGGATGATCGCTAAATTACGCCGCCGCTCACCTGAAGTGCTATATTCTGTAGAGACTGATAAAAAAGTTGTTGCGTTGACCATTGATGATGGACCAGACGCAAATGATTCTCCGCAGATTCTGGAAATCCTTGAAGAATATGAGGCACATGCCACTTTCTTTTTGATCACAGATCATATTTCAGGCAATGAAACCCTGGTAAAACGTATGGTTTCAGAGGGGCATGAATTGGGAAATCATATGACCGCCGACGAGCCAAGCATTGCGATGAGCGATCAGGAATTTGAAAGGGAATTGCTCAAGGCGGATAAAGTTTTATCTCAATTTATGGATATTTCGTGGGTACGCCCAGGTTCGGGGTGGTATAACGAAAGAATGCTTGCCACAATGAAAAAGCATGGGTACCATTGCTCTTTAGGTTCGGTCTATCCTTATGATCCTCACGTAGGTTTTTACTGGTTTTCAGCGTACTATGTTTTAGGGAACATCAAACCTGGAGCAGTGATTGTTTTGCACGATCATGATCGCCGTGGAGAAAGAACTGCGAAGGCCTTGAATATCATTTTGCCCGCTTTGGAAGAACGCGGATATAGCGTAGTTACGTTATCTGAATTGGTTGCGTTGCAGCCTGAGTAATATTATTTAAATATCCATCCTAAAAATATCCCATAGTGGCGACTTTAGTCGCTCTTTACGGCTGAAGCCGGACCTACAAAAGAATTTCAGGATAGATTCTACCTAAACCCCGAGGGAGCATATGAATAAACCAAAACGTTATCGATGGCAGGTTGTTGGCATCTTTTTTGTTTTTATGCTTTTGCATCAGACCGACAAATTGCTGATTGGTCCGCTAAAAGGACCGATTAGCGAAGAATTTGGCATTAATAACACGCAATTTGGTCTGATTATCTCCGGTGCGTTGATTGTTAGCACGATTTTATACCCGATATGGGGATATCTCTATGATCGCTATGCGCGCTCAAAATTGCTTGCGCTGGCCTCCTTTATCTGGGGAGCTACCACCTGGCTGAGTGCCATCGTACGGAGCTATATCCCCTTTGTGATCACGCGTGCCTCGACCGGGATTGACGACTCATCCTACCCCGGCCTGTACAGCCTGATCGCTGATTATTTTGGCCCGGAGCAACGCAGCAAAGTATACGGCATCCTGCAAATCAGCCAACCGATC
>NZ_CEYOSI010000268.1:0-4135 GCF_982879505.1 Candidatus Desulfolinea nitratireducens | reverse complement strand
GCGCAAACCTGTCCGGTCAGATCAATTTCGATGGCAGAATTGATCGCCACCATTTTGTCGTTTTGGGCGATCACAAAAGGATCGTTGACATATTCTGTACGTCGCATTTCAATGAGGGGGTTATCGTCTACCCAATCATAAAGTCGTTTTGTGCCAATTACAAATCCAGCCAGGATCTTGCCCTGGTGAAGTGTTTTTTCGGCATTTGTTAATACTCCGGCTTCAACGAGATCAATCACGCCATCAGAAAAAAGCTCGGTATGCACGCCCAGATCTTTTTTATTATATAAATGTTTCAGCACCGCGTCCGGGACTGCGCCAATCCCCATCTGCATCGTCGCTCCATCGGGAATTAGCTCAGCGATATGGGAAGCCATTTTTTCGACCACAGGCGATGGTTTTCCACTGCCCATTGCCATTTCAGAGATCGGGTAGTTGACAGGATGGATATAATTCAGACGCCCAACATGGATGAAGGCATCACCTAACGTGCGCGGCATCTGTTCATTAACTTCAGCGATGATGATCTTGGCAGATTCAGATGCAGTTTTGGTCAACCCCACTTCAACTCCAAGACTGCAAAAACCGTGGTCGTCAGGGAGGGAAACGTGAATAATCGCCACATCAAGAGGTAAATGCCCATTTTTAAAAAGTAGCGGAAATTCAGAAAGTAATACCGGAGTGAAATCTGCCCGACCGCTATGAACTGCTTCACGTATATTGCCACTGATAAACATGGTATTTACACGCAAATGACCCTCCATTTCAGGAAGGACATAATCCGATCCGCCGACCGTGAGAGCCTGGCAGATTTCCACATCCTGGACGTTGGGGGCATTCTCAACAAGAGCGTCAAGTAATTTATGGGGTACAGATACATTTCCTGTCAGAAAAACGCGATCTCCAGATTTTATAACCTGGACAGCCTCTTTGGCGCTGACAATTCGATCTTTATATAAATTTTTCCAGTCCATAACTAATTACCGTTGAATTGTCGGGAGAGATGTAGTAAATCACCCGCATGTGTGTTGATTGACAGCTTTATTGCTGGATTATTATCCATAGCGCCCTGAATGCCGCGATTTGCCAATTCAAGAATATAGGGTACCGATGCGTTGACAAAGGCATGTGTGGCCGTTCGTGCAACTACGCTGGAAATATTGGGAACGCAATAATGGGTGACATTTTCCTCGATAAATACCGGGTCTGCATGTGTTGTCGGGCGGGATGTCTCCACACAACCACCCATGTCAATGCTCAGATCAAGAATTACCGAGCCTGGCTTCATCGCCCGAACCATTTCTCGTGAGACCAGGATTGGGCAGCGCTGACCAGGCTCGTAGACGGCCCCAATCACAACATCGGCAAAGCCTGTTACTTTTCTGATATTCTTCGGGGTTGACATCATTGTTGTCACGCCACGGAAGTATTCGGCAGCACGCTGCAGGGCGTCCATATCATTATCGATGATGGTGACATGCGCGCCCAAACCGCGGAATGCCCGTGCTGCATGCATCCCTGCAACCCCACCACCCAGGATGACGACTTCAGCAGGCGGTACGCCAGGAATCAATCCCAATAAAATGCCGCGCCCACCCCATTTATTTTGCAGTAATCGCGCGGAAGTTTGCGCTGCCATTGCCCCGCCGATCTGGCTTAGCGGACGCAACACAGGCAAAAGCTCATCTTCCTCCTCAATTTGCTCGTAGGCGATAGCTGTGATCTTCTTTTTAAGCAGTAAATCAAGCTTGTCCTTTCTCGCCGAGGCTAGATGAAGAAAGCCGGCAATTGCTGATCCCGGTTGCAGCCATTCCAGCTCAGATTTTATGGGGCGTGCAAGCTTCAACAGTAGATCTGCACGACCAAAAACTTCCTCGGGAGAGAATACGATACTGGCCCCGGCCTGTTCGTAATCCTGGTCGCCAAATCCGGCTCCTTTGCCTGCGTCATGTTCTACAAAGCAGGTATGTCCATCCTGGCACAGTAACTGAATACCTGCCGGGGATAGACCTACCCGGTATTCATTTGGGCGTTGTTCTTTTGGGATTCCTATATTCATATGAGAACCTCTTTTGCTATTTTAATCAATCTGAATTTCAATAATACTCTCAAACCATATTTAATACTTCACGAATAGGCGGCAAAATGCCATCAATCGTCTCTTTATCAATCACTAAAGGGGGAGCAAAACGAATGACGTGCTGATGTGTTTCCTTCACCAGAATTCCCCGATCTTGCAGTGCTTCGCAAAAACGGCGGGCGCCCTTTGCCTCGGGTTTCAATTCCACGCCGATCAGCAAACCTTTGCCACGCACATCTTTGACATGTGGACTTGGAATTTCGGCCAATTGCTCCATAAAATAGGTTCCCAACTCATCAGCACGTTCGGCAAGTTTTTCATTAACCATAACCTGAAGGGCTGCTCGTGCGACTGCCGCACCGAGGGGATTTCCGCCGAAGGTTGAACCATGTTCGCCGGGTGAAAATAGGCCCAATAAATCTTTGTCAGCTAATACTGCTGAAACGGGATAAAATCCACCAGCCAATGCTTTGCCGATGATGGCCATATCAGGGCGAACGTTTTCATAATCGCAGGCAAAGAGTCTTCCCGTGCGTCCCAGCCCGGTTTGGATCTCATCCGCAATAAAGAGCACATTATTCTTCCTGCATATTTTAGCCACTTTTTGTAGATATCCATCGGGCGGAATGATCACGCCGGCCTCACCCTGAATTGGCTCTATCATCACGGCGGCAGTATTTGGTGTGATTGCATCCGCAATTGCATCAGCATCGCCGTAAGCAACAGATATGAATCCTGGCGTGAAGGGTCCAAAATCACCTTTATAGAATTCCTCAGAGGAAAAGCTTACAATCGAGATCGTTCGCCCGTGGAAATTGCCATCAACAACAATGATCTCGGCATCGTGGCGTTTGACGCCTTTGACGCGATAGGCCCACTTGCGTGCCAGCTTGATCGCAGTTTCAACCGCTTCGGCTCCGCTATTCATGGGTAGCGACATTTCATAGCCTGTGATCTCAGACAATTCCTTATAAAGCAGTGGGAGCTGATTATTACGAAAGGCGCGCGAAGTTAAAGTGACTTTGCTGGCCTGTTCGATTAAAGCCTTTAAAATTTTGGGGTGAACATGTCCCTGATTTACCGCTGAGTAGGCACTCAGGCAATCCAGATAGCGTTTTCCGTCTACATCATAGACCCAAACCCCTTCCCCCCGCTCGATGACCACATCCAATGGATGATAATTATGTGCCCCAAATTTTTCTTCGAGCGCTACAAAATCTTGTGTATTCAATATTCACCTCTTGAATTTGACGCCCCGAGCGCTGCGCAGTCGAGAGGCAAGGATAATTATGACACAGAGTGGTTATTCAATTCCACTCTGTGTCATTTGGAAGCTATGCTAAGCCCAACAAGCGAGCAACAATGGCCTTTTGTGCGTGCAACCGATTATGTGCCTGAGGGAAGATGAGCGAATGTGGGCCATCTGCAACTGCATCCGTTAATTCTTCGCCGCGGTGAGCGGGCAAACAATGCAGGACAATGACATCCTTTTCCGCTTCTGCGACCAAGTTGGCATTGACTTGATAGGGTGGAAAAACCTGAAGACGTTTTTCCGTTTCTTCCTCCTGCCCCATACTTGTCCACGTATCTGTATAGATCGCCTGCGCCCCCCGCACCGCCTCATGCGGATCATTCGTCAGCGTAATCGATGATCCAGATTCGGCGGCAAGTTGACGTCCAAGAGTGATCGCTTCGGTGGGCATATCATAACCCTTGGGGTTGGCAATCGTAAAATTCGCTCCCAGTCGCGCGCAGATATGCATCAACGAGGCCGCAACGTTATTCCCATCCCCAACATAGGTCACATTTAATCCTTTCAGGGAGCCGAATTTTTCCTGAATAGTGAGTGCGTCTGCCATCGCCTGGCAGGGATGACTAAAATCACTCAGGCCATTGATGACCGGTACGGAGGCCCATTTGCCCAATTCAAGAACGTGCTCATGGGCAAAAACGCGCGCCATAATGATGTGAACATAGCCAGAAAGAACACGGGCTACATCGGAAACAGATTCTCGTTTGCCAAGCCCGATTTCGGCCGGAGAAAGGTAGAGGGCG
>NZ_CEYOSI010000267.1:0-4145 GCF_982879505.1 Candidatus Desulfolinea nitratireducens | reverse complement strand
ATATTTCTTGATTTACGTTCCTGGATATTCATAGCACTATTTTACAGGGGATATGCTATTTTTCTAAAAATTAGGCCATCCTGTTTTTAGATTTTGCATCATTTCTTTTTATAGCCGTGTTTCTTCCAGGCTGGCTTTAGTGCTTTTTTCTCGGGATTTTTATTCTCTTTCAGTTCTCGAACTTCTTCATCTGTCAGGTAGCGCCATTCTCTGGGCTTGAGCCTGCCTAATTTCAAACTTCCCAGTTGGACACGATTGATCTTGACCACTGGCAAACCAAGCAAACTTCCTGTCTCGCGAATCTGTCGTTTGCGTCCTTCTTTTAGCACTACCGTCAGTTTCGCCCCTTTACCAGCTTTTCCTTCGAGGTAAACTTTCGCCGGTGCGGTCCGATAGCCATCTTCCAGAACGATACCTCGCCGCCAGGCTTCAAGTTGCTTGATATCCGGATGGCGGGCGACCAGCACCTTATAGGTCTTCTCATGTCCATAACGGGGATGGGAAAGTTTATTCGCCAGATCGCCATCATCTGTCATCAGGATCAAGCCTTCGCTCTCTATATCCAGACGACCTACCGGATAGATCCGTCCTTCAATCGGAATCAGATCACGCACGGTTGGGCGTGGATCAGGGCTGGTCACCGCAGAAATTACACCGCGCGGCTTGTTCAGGGCGATATATATATTTGCTTTAGTCACGGAAATCGCCTTTTCATCAAGGGTAATCGTATCCCGTGCAGGATCTGCATTTTGGCCCAAAACAGCGATTTTACCGTTCACTTTTACACGCTTGGCAGTAATAAATTCTTCGCAACTTCGTCGAGAACCAAGTCCGGCTTTTGCAAGAATTTTTTGTAATCGTTCTTCCATTAAATTATCCTTTTCATTTCCCCCATTTCCTTAAAAATGGAGGCTGCCCTTTTGGGCGCTTTTCCTAAATGGTCGAGAGAGAAAAAATTATCCCTTCAATACTTCCTGATTCCCATTCTCTGCAAGGATATCCGAAATATCAATTTCTGGTAGAGCGGAAAGAGATGGGAGCCCAAAATGCTGCAAAAATTCGGGAGTGGAGCTGTATAAAATCGGACGGCCCGGCCCTTCCGTGCGACCACTTTCCTGGATCAAGCCCTTACTCAAAAGAGAGCGCATGACCCCATCACTATTTACCCCACGAATCGCATCCACCTGGGGGCGAGTCACTGGCTGTTGATAGGCTATTATTGAAAGAGCCTCCAACGCAGCCGGGCTAAGACGAGTGGTTGCATCTAGATTTAGAAACTCCTCGATCAAGGGGGCAAGTTCCGGTGCAGTTGTCAATAATACACGACCGCGATGGGTCTGAATCCGCAAGCCCCGGGTCGAGAGTGTTTCGGTCAATTCCGTTAAAACCTTTTCGACTTTCTCAGTTGTCAATCCTAGCGCCACTCCCAGTTGCGCCAATGGAGTTGGCTCCGAAGCAACAAAAAGCAAGCTTTCCAGCTTGGCTGTCAGAGAAAGGTCTGCGGTTTTTTCAGGGTTGCTCATGCTATAATTGCTCCGATCATTTCATATAAATTAGTGAGAAAATATGCTCAGAAAAAAGAAATCTGCCATCCTTTTCGCCACAATATCCTTGATTTTCGCTTCACTGGCATGCACGATGAATATCGGCGGGCCAGACTATCCTGAGAGGGTGATTCCGGTATCCCAACAGGCGATCGATAGTATCAAGGCACAATTCGAAACTGCGCTGGAGACAGGGATCACCGGTGAAAATATCATTCTCACCATTACCGAACCACAAATTACTTCAATTCTCGCCTTCAAGCTTGAAAACCAAAACAACCCATTATTTACCGAACCACAAGTTTTCCTGCAAGATGGTCAGATGCAAATTTACGGTCAGGCCACGCAAGGTTTCTTCGTTGCCAATATTAATGTGATGGTCAATGTTGGCATTGACGAGGAAGGGCAACCTGATATTCACATTGCATCCGCTGACTTTGGCCCCTTCCCGGTGCCAGAAAGCCTCTCCAGCGCTTTATCTGCCATCATCAAAGAAGCCTACACTGGTGCAGTCGGGCCCGTGGCGACCGGCTTCAGAATTGAAAAAATCGGCATCAGAGACGGCCTGATGGTCATGGCTGGGAAAGTGAAATAGCGAGTGGATTATACCAGCAAGAAGTTCCCTGGGATGATTTCCCTTCGCCTTTTCTTTCCCCTGATAATTCTCGGGGTCGCCCTCCTTTTGGCTGGCTGCGGCGCCCCAAAGATTTTACAGGAAGAGACGCATATCGGCCTTAACGTGGATGGACAAAGCCAGCAAATCCAACTCCCGGCTGGCAGCAACGTGGATGAAGTCCTCCAATCTGCCGGGGTCATACTCGGGGAATCCGACCGCGTCGAGCCGCCTCTCTATACCCTCCTCGCTGAAGGAGATCAGGTGCAGGTGATCCGCGTTCGGGAGGTCTTCGAATCACAAGAGGAGGTCATCCCGTTTGAGCGTCAGGTGGTCCGCAATGAATCTCTCCCTGAAGGTGAAACAAGGCTCATTCAATTGGGTCAAAATGGGCTCCAGGAAATTACCTATCGGAGTGTTTACGAAGATGATATTGAGATCAGCAACACTTTGGTCAAAACTACTATTCTGCAAACCCCAAAATCTGAAATTACAATGGTCGGCATTCAGGCGGTATTTGCCCCGATCCCCATTCCCGGCATTATTGCCTATCTCTCAGGAGGCAATGCCTGGATCATGGAAGATTCCACCGCCAATCGGAGGCCGCTCGTCACCACCGGAGATTTGGACGGTCGGATCTTTGCCCTCTCACCGAATGCCGGCTGGCTTTTATATTCCCGAAAATCAGAAAAAGATCCCGCGGTAGAGATCAATACTCTTTGGGCCGTGAATATCAACGGGAGACCCAAAGACCCTATCAGGCTTGGTGTTTCCAATGTGGTACACTTCGCCAGTTGGCGCCCTAATGGCGGGACTCGCATATACTATTCAACAGTAGAACCACGTGCCGCCGCTCCCGGGTGGCAAGCCAATAACGACCTTTATCAGGTCACATTTAGCGCGGGCTGGTCAACCAATCCGCAAGAGATCATCGAGGCCAATGCGGGAGGCATTTATGGTTGGTGGGGAGTGAATTTCCTTTGGTCCCCGGATGGCAGAAAACTCGCATACGCACGTCCCGATGGAATTGGGCTCGTCAATATCGAAGAGGGTAAATTTGACCCTTTGCAGGATATCGTGGCATTAAGTACTCACAGCGATTGGGCCTGGATACCAGGGATAAGCTGGGGAGGTGACAATAACAGTATTTTCACCGTCACACACGCTCCTGCGTCGAATTTGGTTAGCCATGAGGATTCACCTTATTTTGATCTCAGCGCAATTTCAATGGCTAATTCAACCAATATTCAAATAGCACCACAAACGGGAATGTTTGCCTATCCTTCCGGCTCCCCCATGCGCCCAAGCGGAAAAGAACGCATGTATCAACTGGCTTATTTGCAAGCGATCTTTCCAACACAAAGTGAAGACAGCCGTTATCGCGTTATCGTCATGGATCGAGATGGCTCAAATCGCCGAACGATTTTCCCCCCGGAAGATGCCCAGGGCATTGACCCTCAAATCCCTGTCTGGGCACCAGACCCTATTCCAGGTCAGTCGGGCGATTTCCTTGCGATGGTTTATCAGGGCAATCTATGGCTTGTCGATTCTGTCTCAGAAGAATCTCACCAAATTACCGGCGACGGGTTAATCAGTCGCATTGACTGGAAAAGTCTCAGTCCAAATTAAGGATAAATTATGCGTATTTTGATCACGGGTGCTGCCGGATTTCTTGGCTCTCATCTTTCTGACCGACTTATTGCGGATGGTCGTCAGGTAGTCGGGATGGATAATTTTATTACTGGCAATCCAGATAACATTGCCCACCTGGCTGGAAATGAAAATTTTAGTTTTTATCGGCATGATGTCTCCAATTATATTTTCGTGCCCAATAAAGTGGATGCCGTCATGCATTTTGCCTCTCCCGCAAGTCCCAATCCTGACTCGGAACGGGCATATTTCAATCTCCCTATTCAAACGATGAAAGCGGGAGCTTTGGGAACGCATAACTCACTAGGTGTTGCAAAGTCACATAATGCAAAATTTCT
>NZ_CEYOSI010000266.1:0-4163 GCF_982879505.1 Candidatus Desulfolinea nitratireducens | reverse complement strand
GTGCGCTATTTGGGTACACTTCTTCTCGACTGGGATATCCCGATCATGGAACCCATCGGCGGGCATGCCATCTTCCTGGATGCCAAACGTTTTTATGATCATCTCTCTCAGGATTTGTTCCCCGCCCAAACCCTGGCCGCTGAACTTTATATCGACTCCGGCGTTCGCGCCATGGAACGCGGTGTCGTCAGCGCTGGCCGCAACCCTGAAACCGGCAAGCATCGCTATCCCGCCCTGGAACTGACCCGCCTGACCATCCCGCGCCGTGTTTATACCCAGGCTCATATGGATGTTGTTGCCGAAAGCATTAAAAATATTTTTGACACCCGCAAGCAAACCAAAGGGTTGAAAATGGTGTACGAACCCGAATATTTACGCTTCTTCCAGGCAAAATTTGAGCAAATTAAATAAGCCAGCTAAAGTCTAAAAGGAAAGAGCGCCATACACTATAAATATGGCGCTCTTTTTTGATATACTTTTGAATGCTATTAACATAGGTATCGGCAAAAATTATTTTTATGCCTAGTAGCAATGCTCTGCGTTGCGTTTAGACTACAATACCCCAACGCAGAGCATTGGGACAAGGCTTGTAGAAATGCGTAAGTCCAATACCTATAAAAGATCAGTTTTCCTTTGTTTCTATCCTAAAATTCTTTTGTAGTAACGGCTTCAGCCGTAAAGAGCGACTAAAGTCGCCACTACGGGATATTTTTAGGATGGATATTTAGTCAAAATACAGGATCAAAAATGAAACCAATCATAGCTGTGACAACTTACGGACGCTTCGAAAAGGATATCTCAACCGCCTGGTATAAAGAACATTACTCACTCCCCGCGCTCTATGTTGATGCAGTTCGGCGGGCAGGCGGGATTCCCCTTCTGTTACCACCCGGTGAGAAATATATAGCGAAGGTTTTGGCCAGAGTGGATGGCGTTCTGGTGACTGGCGGAGCCGATATTTATCCAACGGAATATTTTGGTAATTCAGAGCATCAAGAACTGACAGAGCTTGATGCTGAGCGGGACGAAACGGAGCTTGCCCTGATCCATTATTTGGTGGATGAAAGCGAATTACCCACCCTCTGCATTTGCCGTGGGATGCAGGTCCTCAATGTTGCCCTGGGCGGGACACTCCATGAACATATAGCGGATTCGCTGACCGAGGATATCCACCGTGGGGAAGATGGCGGCTGGACAACCCATTCAGTAATAGTTCTACCGGCCTCATTACCAGCAAAAGCAATGCAAACCGATCTAGTCTCTACATATTCCGGTCATCATCAGGCAATCAAAGAACTGGCTCCTGACCTGCGCGTTTCAGCCATTGCTCCCGATGGCGTTATTGAAGCAGTCGAACACTCTGAATTGCCCTGGATCTTTGGCGTCCAGTGGCACCCCGAAATCACAGCCGCCAGCGACCCGACACAACAAAGGCTTTTTGATGCGCTGGTACAGGAGGCTGACAGGCAATCATAAGCAAGTTTCTGCAAAACAAAAATGCCCTTTTGAATTATCAGGCAAGGGGGCGTTTTGTATCAAATTTTATTCTTTCAGCAATAATATCAAACCGGTATTTTCGCAGTTTGTTTCGGAAGAAAGATATAAAATAAACTCGAAAACGCCAAAACTCCAGCGCCTACAAACCACGCAGTTGCAATAGAGAAACTTTGCGATAAATAGCCCAATCCTATTGACCCCAATACTCCCCCCATTTGCATGACTACAGATTCAAAAGAAAGCAGTGTTGACCGCTGTTCTTCGGGGATATTATCGTTAAATATTGCCGCATGCGGGGAATTCATAATGCCATTGAAGATAAAGAGTCCCCAATAAAATCCGATAAAGCCGATGATCTCCGCTTGCAAAGCGAGGATAAATAAAGTGCCTCCCATCAAAAAACGGGCTCCTGCCAATACACCTTGATAGTTGTTATTGAAAAATTTACAGAGCGGGGAGGCGATAAAACTGCCCAGGGCACTGGCCACAAAATATCCAGCGCTCATCAAGCCGAAAATCCACGTTTGCGAATCTGATCCAAGAATAATTTTGGTCTGTGGCTGCCATAATAATTCAACGCCGGAAATGCCCAACCCCCATGCACCAGTTGAAAGAGCCAGCAACAAAACAATTCGATTTTTAAAACCATATTGAATCGAATCTGAAATCACGCGCGGAAATTCTTTGAGTCCATTTAATATACCTGAATGACTGGCTTCAGATCTGGGGTCATGAATTAACTTGGAAGTAAGGTAAATTTGAAGTATTCCCAAAAAAAGAACAACCAGGATATTGGCGGAATAAATATCGAAATTTGGTAAGCGAGCTGTCACCTTTCCCAGGGTCATCGGCAAGACACCCCCCAAAATTGCCCCCGCTCCCAATCCAAGTGGAATAAATATTCCAACTTTGGCAAAGGCTGCCTGTAAATTTCCATTGATATCATTTTTACGAAACTCGTCCACAAACCAGGCATCCATGGTTCCAGATGATAGAGCACGTGCGATCCCCATAAAAACAAAACCTAGGGAAAGGGTGATAAAGCTCCGCGCAAAAAGCAGAAATGTCATTGCAGTAATAGAAGCAACCAAGGAAATCAGGTAAACACGTTTTCTCCCGATAGAATCTGCCAGCCCTCCCGTCGGTAATTCGAATAAGATCACAATGCCTGAGTAAAGACCCAGGGCAATCCCGATCTGAAACAAATCCAATCCTTTTTTCAATAACAACAAGGTCAGGATGGGAATCATCAACCCGGTCATAAACCAGTGAAAACTTTGATTAAAAGTAAAAATCCGGATCAGATTTTTGTTTTTCATGAGACTAAGCCCTAGGCCTATTGGGAAATCTTAATTAATTTTGGGATTATGCAGTGCCGCTCAGATATCTCTGTCGCTCTTCTTTGCTGAATTTTTCAATGGCATATTTTAGCATTGTTCGGGGCATCTTTTTATTTTCTAGATCTCAAATACAATTTGTGATGCTGAAGAAATAATCAAGTGTAAATCCTTCAATTTTGATGCAACTTTTTCATTTCTTTAATCATCCAATAGATAAAGGAGATAACCTATGACAAAAAAACAAAAGAAAGCTCTGCGCAAGAAAGCCAAGAATAATCAGCAACAACTTTGGATTGTTCTTGCCATTGTCACAATCGCAATTATCGCAATTTTTATAGCTACCCAATCACCAACAACCCCGGCAACGATCAACGCGCTCCCTGCCGAGATCAATACCGGGCTGGCTTTTGAGAAATATGAAGAGGGCGCTTTCCTGCTTGATGTACGCACTCCCGAAGAATGGGCTGAGTACCATGTCCCCGGCGCGACCTTGATCACATTGGATCAGCTCGAAGCCCGCGTCAGCGAGGTACCCTTCGATCAGGAAGTGATAATTATCTGCCGGTCTGGAAATCGCAGCCAGGTTGGGCGTGATATTTTGCTAGCAGCCGGGCATAGAAGTGTCACCAGTATTGCCGGCGGTATCAAAGGTTGGGACGCAGCTGGACATCCAACTGTGACTGGGGAGTAATACCAAAAGGCTGGATTTCATGATGAAGTCCAGCCTTTTTCTTATTTGGGGAGATCAATAATAAATGTCGTCCCTTTCCCCAACTCACTCTCTACCTTGATCGTTCCATGGTGCAATTGAACCAGCTGCCTTGCTATCGCTAACCCAAGTCCGCTGCCACCACCCTCCGTTCGAAGGCGGGATTTGTCGACACGGTAGAAACGATCAAAAATATAGGGGATGTCTTCAGACGGGATTCCCTCTCCCTCATCGCGGATTCGGAGACGGACGCCCATCGGGCTGGATTCCGCTTCCAAACGGATGCAACTGTCCGCAGGTGAGTACCGCAACGCGTTCCCGACCAGATTGCCTAAAACCTGGTCAAGACGTCCAGCATCAGCGGTGATAGAAAGTCCTTCGTCCTCCACATTCACGATCATTTCAACAGTCGCCTCATCCGCCTGACCGAGAAAACTGGTCCGCACATCCTCCAATAACTCGGGGATATTTACTTCATCCAGATTCAAGTACAACTGCCCACCCTCCGCGAGTGAGATCGTTTGAAGATCATCCACCAACCTGGATAAAAGTCGGGTTTCGTCAAGCATCGATTCGATCTGCTCCGGAGTCGCCTCGTAAACACCATCCAGCAGCCC
>NZ_CEYOSI010000265.1:0-4287 GCF_982879505.1 Candidatus Desulfolinea nitratireducens | reverse complement strand
GGTGGTCCAGGTTACCGTTTTGAGGATGAATTTCATCCCGAACTGAAACACGATAAACCAGGTATTCTATCCATGGCAAACGCCGGACCCGGAACAAATGGCTCACAATTTTTCATTACCCATGTTCCCACACCTCACCTCAACAATCGTCATAGTGTCTTTGGCCAGGTTACAGAGGGCATAGATACCCTAATGGCTGTTGAAGTCGGCACGAAAATCTCATCTGTCAGCATCACTGAAGTTTAATTCGCGATGTCTAAAGAACGCCGCTTAACTTTGTTTCGCTGGCTGAGTATAATCGCGGTAATTGCGTTAAGCGCGTTCATTTTTTCTGTTCGAGATCAAGCCGAGCAATTAGCCTCTTATGGGTATCCGGGCATTTTTTTGATTTCCCTGCTCTCCAATGCGACCGTGCTTTTGCCTGCTCCTGGTCTTGCGGTTGTTTTTACAATGGGCAGCATCTTCCATCCTTTTGGCGTTGCCCTTGCAGCTGGCACAGGCGGTGCAATTGGCGAGCTTTCTGGTTTTATGGCTGGATTTAGCGGTCAGGCCGTCGTAGAGCGGATGGATATCTACGAGCGCATCATCGCATGGGTTGAAAAATACGGGACCTTCGCGATCCTTATTTTTGCCGCCGTACCCAATCCTTTTTTTGATCTTGCGGGGATCGCAGCTGGCGCAACAAAAATCCCGATTAAAAACTTCCTGCTCGCTTGTTGGATTGGGCAAATCATCAAAGCGTTGATTTTTGCTTATGCAGGTGCTACTTCAATTGGATGGATACTCTCATAATGCCTCGTCGCAAGATTTCATTCTTCAACGATCTTGGGTTACAACTCCTGACCCTCTACCTGCTTATCATTATCCCTTCGCTTGCCATTTTGCTGGTATTCGATTATATCGCCGGTGAAAGAATTCAGGCAGATGTAAGGGCAAATGATCTTTCATTGGCACGGGCGATTGCCCTTGAAACCGATCTTTCCATCAGTAAATCTTTGCAGGCAGTTGACGCCCTTTCAAAAATTCCAGGTATCCTGGAATCTGATATAGATGGGATGGAAGAGGTTTTTGACATCTTCATTCAAACTCGCCCGGATGTAAACCTGGTTTATCGGCTCAGTGATTCCGGCAGAATGATTTATCACTACCCTGTTGGGCCGGGGTCCACTGTTGGTGACGATTTTTCTTTCAGAGACTACTATCAGGACGCATTGATTAAAAAACAGGCCTTGGTCTCAAAAGGAAGGATTTCTCCAACGACCAATCAGGCGGTTGCAACAGCTGTCATGCCCATCCGCGATCAGGATATTTTTCTCGGAGTAGTGGCTACCAATATCAAGCTTGCCAGTTTGAGCGAAACCCTCGAAAACATAGCTGCCAGTCGTCGCCCGGATGAAGATTTTGAAATCGTTATCCTTGATTCAAGTGCGCAGATCATCGCCCACCCTGACGCAGGATTTTTACTTAAGGATGCCCAAAGCCTCCTTCCTGATATTTATACCCCCTCCCTTGTTGGGAAAAGCGGCACACGGATCGAGAAAAATTCCGAGGGCGAAGAACGTCTTTATACTTATGCCCCAATCCCAAGCGCAGGTTGGAGTGTCATCGTCAGCCGCCCCACCGCAGCTGCATTTGCCACTCAAATTACCATTCATCGTATTACCACGATTGTTGCACTGACCTTTGTCTCGATCGGTTTGTTTGTCTGGATTCTCCTCTCTCGCCGTGTTGTAATGCCTCTTGAGCGCCTTTCTTCATTAAGTATGGCTATCGGAAGAAACCAGGAAATTAGCGCTGAAGAACGAAACCAGGTCAAACATCTTTCAAAACGACCCGATCAAATCGGACATCTCATTCGTAGTATCTTGCGTATGGAAACATCCATCGCAAAGCGTATCAACGAGCAAGAGACACTTCTTGATACCAGCAAAGCGGTCGTCTCCACCCTTGATCCCCAAATCGTCCTCGACCGCATCCTGCAACAGGTGCAGAAGTTATTCAGTGTCAATATGTGCGCGATCGTTGCCCTTGATGAAGAACATAACACTTTTCGCATTCGTGCCAGCCTTGGGCTATCCAAAAAATACGCAGCTCAGCTCGTCATCCAACCAACAGATCCTAACTCGGTCACCATGCGAGCCTTACGGGCAAAAGAACCTATTCAGATCAGCGACACTGAGACAGACGCAACCTTCACCGCTCAATTACCGCGCGCAAAGGCAGAAGGATATAGATCGCTTTTGGCTGCCCCTCTCCAAACCAAACATACTCCGCCAGCCGCTTTGCTGGTTTTTCGTCCCGACGTGCATGTCTTCTCCGATAACGAGACCCAACTTCTTGCCAACTTTGCAAATCATGTCACCATGGCGATAGAGAATGCGACCCTTTACTCACGCAGCGATATGCGATTGCAACAACAAACCCGTCGCATTGAAGCCCTTGTTCACTCCCTCTCAGATGGCCTTATCCTTAGCGCCTTGAGCGGAGAAGTGATCTATGCAAATCGACGGATTGGAGAACTTGCCAACCTCTCCTCTGAAGAGCTCAACCGTACCAGTGCAGATAGTGTGATCAGCCGAATCCTGACTCAATCCCCCATCCAGGAAAAGATACGTCAACGAATTGACGATGCCCTGACAGGCAACAAAGAGCGTGGCATCGAAATTCCTCTCGTTACGACTGGCGGGCGTGTTTATTTACGCTTGCAAGTCTTTGACGTCACTGGTATTAATGGAAACCCAATTGGGCGTGGTCTCATCTTTCGGGACATTACTGTCGACCGTGAGGTGGATCGCATGAAATCCAGCCTGATCTCAACAGTCTCGCACGAACTTCGCACGCCACTTGCATCGATCAAAGGTTACGCCAGCACCCTTCTCGCTGAAGACGTGGAATGGGATACTACCTCACAGCGTGAATTTCTTACCATCATATCCGAGGAAACGGATCGACTAAGCGAGTTGGTCAACAGCCTTCTTGATCTTTCACGTATCGAATCGGGCAATATAACTATTTCTCACATTGAATGCCCAATCGAGGAAATCATCCAGGGCGCTGCAAAAAGAGCCCATCTCCAGGATGGAAATGAACTTATTGTCGCCCTTGAGCCAAATTTGCCCACGCTATATGCAGATCCTCCGCGCCTCGAAACGGTGCTTCGCAACTTGCTTGAGAATGCTGTTAAATATGCCGGGGAAGAAGCGACCATCCAGGTCAAGGTTTCACACGAAAATAACAACCTTTTCTTCCGTGTTCACGACAATGGCCCTGGGATCCCCCCCGAAGAAAACGAGAAGATCTTTCAGAGTTTCTATCGCGCAGATACAAGCCTGACCCGGATTTCCAGCGGTGCCGGGCTCGGATTAGCTATATCCCAGGGTCTGGTCCAGGCACATGGTGGTAATATTTGGGTAGATTCACAGCAGAAAGGGGCATGTATAGTCTTTTCTATTCCTCTCAATGAGCGCGATTTGGCTATGACACCAGAAAAAATTACAGGAAGGCAGGTTGAAAATTGAGAAGCACCTCCCCTACCGTACTCGTAGTTGATGATGAAAAACCCCTCCGGGATTTTGTGCGTCGAAACCTTGAGGTGCGTAATTTCCATGTAGAAACTGCCTCAAATGGCCTTGAAGCGTTGGCGATTTTCAATACCCAAAATGTGGACCTTGTCATCATGGATATCATGATGCCCCATCTTGATGGATTGGAAACAATCCGTCGCATCCGTCAGACATCGCTGGTTCCGATCATCATTCTTTCTGCACTGGGCGAAGAAGATGACAAGGTGCGCGCCTTTGATATGGGCGCGGATGATTACCTCGCCAAGCCATTTGGCGCCGGGGAACTTCTAGGACGGGTTAAAGCTGTCTTAAGGCGGGCCAGGTGGTCTGAATCATCTGAAGTCAACGAACAGGTTACACGAGGAGAAATTACCGCCGATCTGGAGCGTCATGAAATCACCGTCCGAGGGGAAATTCTAAACCTAACACCAACCGAATTTAACTTACTGGTTCATATGATGCGTCATGCCGGTAAAGTGCTTTCACATCGCTCCATTTTGCAAAATGTATGGGGGCCAGAATATGGCGAGGAAGCAGAATATCTCCGTGTCTATGTGGGGAAATTGCGTCAAAAAATTGAAGTTGACCCACTCAATCCAGAATATTTACTCACTGAACGAGGCATTGGTTATCGATTTAAGGGGTAAATAATGTTTATAGCGTATTTATACAGAACTCTTCTGTTTTTAGGCTTTCTTTGCGTTTAGGGCGTAGAATACTATCA
>NZ_CEYOSI010000264.1:0-4323 GCF_982879505.1 Candidatus Desulfolinea nitratireducens | reverse complement strand
ATTTATTGAACTCTGGAAAAGAAGTGAGCAACAAGTAAGCGGAAGGGCAATTTTTCTTAGACGCCATACTTCTTACTTCAATCAACCATAAAAGAGGAAGAAGAGATGATCAAATTTTTATTTCAGCGCACCATCGGTATGGCTGTCACCATGTTCTTCGTGTCGATTATGGTATTTATTATCATGGAACTCCCTCCTGGTGACTATGCCGAGCGATGGGCGTTTCGTAAATTTTCGGGGACAGGATCCGAGTTCAACGAATCTGACATCGACAATATTCGTGCAGAATTTGGTCTCGATCGACCAGCCCCGGAACGCTATTTCAAATGGATCAGCGGCATTGTCCTGCATGGTGATTTTGGTGAGGCGTTTGCTTTTCAAACCTCGGTCAATATCGTCATCGGACAAAAAATCTGGTTAACCCTGACAATCCTTTTCTCCACGCTGATCGTAACCTATCTCGTTTCAATACCAATTGGCATGTATGCCGCCGTCAGGCGGAGTTCGATTGAAGATTATGCGTTGACCGTGTTTAGTTACCTGGGTTTTGCCCTGCCTAATTTTTTGCTGGCCCTGATCTTATTATATATTTCTATTACCTTTTTTGACTCTACTGTTGGCGGTCTTTTTTCACCAGAGTATGCCGATGCCCCCTGGAGTGTAGAGAAAGCATTGGACCTGCTCAGTCACCTTATCATTCCGGCAATTGTTCTGGCATGGTCAGCCACGGCCTTTCAACTGCAAACGGTCCGAGCCACCATGCTTGATGAGCTTAACAACCTGTCTGTGACTGCGGCCCGGGCCCGCGGCGTCCCTGAGTGGAAACTGCTGATCAAGTACCCCGCCCGTCTGGCAATTAACCCCGTTGTCAGCACGATGAGCTTTGATGCCAATCGCATCTTCTCCGAGCTACCAATTGTGGCCCTGGTCTTGGGCCTGCCGGAGCTGGGGGAACTGCTGCTTAAGTCTTATCTTGATTTGGATATGTTTGTCGCTGGCGCAATCCTGCTCATTCTGACCTTTATGATCGTCTTTATGAATTTTCTTTCAGATATTGCACTCGCGATCTTAGATCCGCGCGTTAAGCTAATAGAAGGGTAGAGAAATGACAACCACTAACCTACCGCCAAAAGCAATCCAGACACCCGCTAGCCAAGCAGAATCAGAAGAGGCTCTGCGCTACTATTCAGCTACCCAATTTCAGCTAATTTGGTGGCGTTTTCGCAAACATCGTCTCGCCCAAGCCGGAGCGCTCATTCTGATCACGATGGTATTAGTAGGGCTTTTTGCCGAATTTTTTGGGCCATATACCGGCACAACCCGGATCAGTGATGTTGTGTTGATAGGCCCCCAAATGCCCCGCTTTTGCAATGACGATGGCTGCACCTTACGCCCCTATCTTCCTGGCATTATTTCAGAGCGTAACCCGGAAACCTTAAGGATGGAAGTCAAAATCGACACGTCTATTCGTCGGGATATTCACTTTTTTGTTCAAGGTGAGCCTTATAAATTATTGGGCTTTATAGAGATGCAGACACATCTATTTGGGATTGATGAAGGGTCTATTCATCTCTTTGGCACTGACAGTCTGGGGAGAGACATCTTCTCTCGCATCCTTCTTGCTACACGAACATCGTTGTCAATCGGGGTAATCGGGGTGTTGATCTCTTTTGTACTAGCCTTGATCATCGGTGGAGCGGCCGGCTATTTTGGAGGTGGACTTGACTATAGTATCCAACGCTTAACTGAAATTGTGCGCGTCATTCCGGTGATTCCTCTTTATATGGGTCTGGCGGCATCCTTTCCTGCTCAATGGTCATCTACCCAGGTTTATTTCGCCATGACCCTGATCCTGGCCGTCGTTGGTTGGCCGACTCTGGCCCGCCGCATCCGAGGAAAATTATTAAGCCTGCGTGGTGAGGATTATGTTGTGGCCGCTAGGCTGGCTGGGGCCAGCTCCAGCCGTATTATCGGTCGACATCTACTGCCAGCTTTTACAAGTTATATCATTGTTGATCTGGTCATTTCATTTCCTTATATACTCTTGAGCGAGACTGCACTAAGCTTCGTTGGGCTGGGTCTTCGCCCTCCAACAGTCAGTTGGGGTGTCCTTTTACAAGATGCACAGACGGTTCGCGCGATTGAGCAAGCTCCCTGGCTTTTCATACCAGCTATTTTTGTAGTCGTCGCCGTACTTTCTTTTACCGTCCTGGGTGATGGTCTGCGGGATGCCGCAGATCCATACCAGATAAGCAAATGACCGTGATATGGAGATAATTTCATGGCAATAACAAAAGAAACTACTGACGCTAATCTCTTAGAAGTGAAAAATCTCAAAATCTCATTTAAGACAGACGAAGGGATTATTACCGCTGTTGACGGCATTAATTTTTCGGTCAAACAGGGACAAACATTAGGCATTGTAGGTGAAAGCGGATCAGGCAAGAGTGTAAGTACCTGGTCTATTATGCGCCTCCTGCCTAAAAACTCAATCATCGACAAAGCATCGTCGATCCAATTTCTGCGAAAAAGCGGCAAAGTTGTCGAAATTACAAAACTTAAAGCAAATAGCCGTGAACTACGGAAAATTCGCGGTGGCGAAGTTGCGCTCATTTTCCAAGAACCGATGAGTTCCTTCTCCCCTGTCTATACCATCGGCAACCAGATTATGGAGGCAGTTCTGCATCACCGCGATGTTAGCAAAGAAGAGGCTCAAGAAATCGCTATCGACATGCTGGACCGCGTAGGTATCTCCAATCCCCGGCAACGTTTCAAACAGTTTCCGTTTGAACTCTCAGGCGGAATGCGCCAACGGGCAATGATTGCGGTAGCCCTATCCATGAACCCATCTCTGTTGATTGCTGATGAGCCAACCACATCTCTCGATGTGACCATTCAGGCGCAAATTTTGGAGTTGATGAACGAGCTACAAGAAGATATGGGGATGTCAATCATCTTCATCACACATAATCTGGGCGTGATCGCTCAGGTGGCTGATGAGATAGAGGTGATGTATCTGGGGAAAATTTTGGAGCGAGGTACGACAAAAGAGATTATCAATCATCCACAGCATCCTTATACACAAGCCTTATTGAAAGCGATTCCTCATCTGGACCGTCTCGGAGAGCGGTTGACAGCCATCAGTGGCGATATTCCTAGCCCCTTGGCACGACCGAATGGCTGCCCATTCCACACGCGCTGTGATGAAGTAATGCCAGGTCTCTGCGATGTCGAAATGCCAAGCCTGACTCAGATCAGCGGTACCCACAACGTATATTGCTTCTTGCATGAGGAGAGAGATGTCTGATATCTTACTTGAAATTAAGGATTTGAAGGTACATTTTCCCATCCGTAGTGACCGTCTGTTGGGTGGAGTCACAAAATATGTGAAAGCAGTGGACGGAGTTAGCTTTTCCATCGAGCGAGGAGAAACGTTGGGCCTCGTTGGAGAAAGCGGCTCAGGAAAAACCACAGTGGGGCGATCTATTCTGCGAGCAATTGAGCCGACAGATGGACAGGTCAGCTTTAGTATTGACGGTCAAATGCTGGATTTAGCCCAACTCACAGACGAAGAAATGCGGACACATCGAAAGCATATGCAATTGATCTTTCAGGATCCCTATTCTTCGCTGAACCCACGTATGACAGTGCGCGACATTATTGCCGAACCTTTGGTCGCGCTGCAATTGGCTAAGGGGCAGGAAATAGATGAACGCGTGCGTAACGCGGCCGCGATTTGCAAGCTCAACGTGGAGTATTTGCGCCGTTTCCCCCATGCCTTCAGTGGTGGGCAACGACAGCGCATCGGAATTGCCCGAGCCCTCATCTCCCAGCCACAATTTATCGTTTGTGACGAATCGGTGTCGGCACTCGATGTATCCATCCAGGCGGAAATTCTTAATTTATTAATGGATTTGCAGTCTGAATTCGGGTTTACATATTTGTTCATCGCCCACGATCTAAGCGTGGTGGCGCATATCTCCAAGCGGGTAGCCGTTATGTATCTTGGTCAGTTTGTTGAGTTGGCTCCCACCAAAGAACTTTTCCATGCCCCAAAGCACCCTTATACCGAAGCGCTGATGTCAGCGATCCCGGAAATGGACCCAGATCAGGAAATGGCTCCGGTCCATCTGGAAGGCGAAATTCCAAGTCCAATTAATCCCCCCTCTGGCTGCCGTTTCCATACCCGCTGCCCTTACGTACAGGATATTTGTAAGACAGATGTGCCGAAGTGGCAGGAAATTGAACCTGATCACTTTGTCGCCTGCCATTTTGTGGACACATTGACATTGAAAGGTGTGAAAATGCCAGATGTGGTAGCAG
>NZ_CEYOSI010000263.1:0-4328 GCF_982879505.1 Candidatus Desulfolinea nitratireducens | reverse complement strand
GTACCGAAGACCCGGAAAAACTGGCAAAGAAAACGGAACTATGTCAGTAACTGATGTCTTACCTCTGAAGTCTATAGTCTGAGGTCTAAAGTCTAAAGTCTAAAGTCTAAAGTCTAAAGTCTAAAGTCTGAAGTCTAAACTCTGGTAAAATACCGCCTTGAACAAGGAGAATATAATGGTAAGTCAAGATTTGCTTGAAATCCTGCGTTGCCCTGCTTGTGTACGGGAAAAAGAAGGGTTACTCACACTTGAAAAAGATTCCTGGCTGATCTGTCAGGAGTGTGATCGTAAATACCCGATTGTGGATGATATTCCCGTCATGCTGATTGACGAAGGCGATAAATGGGTGGCTACCTCTGTCAACGAATTGCCCGTCCCGCCTCCTGAACCTAAATAGGCTGATGTGCAATGTTCACTATGGACATTTTAATATCTGAGTTAACCAGTGGAGACGACAAACACGCTGAATCTGCGATGAATAAATTGGTCGCGGAGGGTGAGAAATCTTTTCCGGCTATGAAAAATCTATTGGATTCCCCCGATCCCAATCATCGCTGGTGGGCATTGAGCGTTCTAGCTCAGATCGAAAATGCGGATGTGAATTGGATGCTTGCCGCGCTCGATGACGAATCAGTAGAGGTGCGTCAATGTGCCGCATTGGGCTTGTCAGTTCACCCGGATGATAGATCTGTGTCCGCTTTGGTCAAAGCCTTACATGACCCGGACTCGATGGTCTCGACACTGGCTGCCAACGCTTTATCCAAAGTTGGAATTGCGGCGGTTGATGAGTTATTATTAGTGTTTGAAGAAAGTGAAACTGGAGAAAATATTCTTCAAGTAAAAACTGCCCGCCTGGGAGCGATCCGTGCTTTGGCAATTATTGCTGACCCCCGCGCGATTCCGGCAATGATGGCTGCATTGGAAGAAGACTCTGTATTTATGAACCATTGGGCCGAAACAGGGCTTAAAAATATGGGCCAGGATATGGTCTATCTAAAATTGGATTAATAGTATGAATGAAAAGAAGATTGATTTCCAGAAGATCCTTACCTATATTAAGAGTCTCTCCCTCGGAATGATTATCCCTTGGGTGATTGCATTGGTATTGGCAATAAGTGCATATACTTTTTTGCGTGGTTTTGTGGCAAGTATTACGATGATCAACCTTCCCGGGATGGCGGTTGTTGATTCTCCGGAAGCACCTGTCGACGGGGGTGCACCGCAGCCAGAATCAGTGGTAGAAGCTCCTGAAAGCAATTTACCCGAATCCTGGGACGGAGGTAGTCGGGTCACGATTTTATTCATGGGTTTGGATGCAAGAGATTTGGAAAGTGATGCACCGCGTTCTGACACGATGATTCTCTTCACCATTGATCCGGTTAGTAAAACGGCTGGAATGCTCTCCATCCCACGTGATATGTGGGTTGATATTCCTGGTGGATTTGGTTATGGCAAGATCAATACAGCTTACGCATTAGGCGAACAATATAAATTGCCGGGTGGTGGCCCTGGACTTGCTGTGCAGACAATCGAGCGTTTCATCGGTGTTCCGATCCAGTACTATGCTCAGGTCGATTTCCACGCATTTGAAGAAGCCATAGATGCAATGGGTGGGTTATATATCTGTATTTCACAAAAAATTCGCGTTGACCCAATTGGTTCCAAGCCAAAGCAGGCGATTGAGAAAGGTTGCCAAACTCTGGATGGCTATATGGTACTGGCCTACGCCCGTGATCGCAAAAGTACAGATGGCGGCGATGTAGATCGAGCCAGACGCCAGCAGGAAGTCATCATGGCCTTGCGTAACCAGGTTTTATCGGTAGAGAATTTTCCTTCAATGGTGGCGATGGCCCCGGATATCTATAATGAAGCCTCTGCGGGGTTGCGTTCAAATATGACTTTTGAAGATTCCTTAAAGTTGGCGACTCTGGCCACTCAAATTGACATAAGCCAGATTAAGCGTGGGGTGATTGATTACACAATGAGCATTATTGAGCGATCCCCTGATGGTCTATCAATTGTAAAACCCATCCCTGATAAAATTCGTGAAATGAGGGATGAAATTTTCACAACCGGTGGGGCACTAAGTCCGCTGGCTGTGGGAGATCCCGTATCCCTGATGCAGGCTGAAGGCTCGCGTGTTAATATTTTAAATGGTGCGTATGGAATTGTTGAATCGACTGAACTTGCCGCACGTTCACAAGTTTATTTTTCATCTCAAGGGATGAATGTTGTTGGCATCGGCAGTGCAGACAAAGCCTATGACCAAACAACTGTTGTTCTGCACAACGCAGATTTGTACACGCTCCGCTATATCCTCGATCTTGTCCAGGCAAATAGCAATCAACAGGTCATATTCCGTTTTGACCCTGCTGCGGGATCAGATGTAGAAATAATGCTGGGAAATGATTGGGCGCTTAATAACCCCATGGTTCCCTAAATAGCTATTTTTAAGATGAAATGCCCTGGGAAATTTTTCGCTCTCGGGGTATTTTGTTTTAATAATCTTGCTTGTCTAGGGTTGCTGAAATCTTAGCCGTATACTGCCCCAATAATGATCCCCGTTGCTATCCTGGCAGGGTGGCGCACTCAAATCCGTAACGGCGGTACTTCCAGCGGCCAGGTGTAGTCTGTAGCGTTGACTAGCATCCATTGCATAATCGGCGTAGCCGTGGTCTAACTCTGGCTTTAGACCAGTAAAGAAATGCTCCTCGTCCCCATCCCTCTCGACGATGATCTCAACACCAGAAATAGAATTTTGGGCAGAATCGCTGACATAGACCATCAATAGCCCTTCAGATATATTCGTACTGCAAATTTCATCCTGTGATAAAAGCATAAAGGGCGCGCCCGCTGTTGGGCTTGCTGTCGTAGTGGAGCGTGGGGTGCGTGTATAAATGGGCACGGGCGTTAATGTGGCCGTGGCAGGTTCGGATGTGGCTATGATTTTTGTAGGCGTAGGAGGTGTTCCTGTTGGAGTAGGGGGCAGGGATGTTTGGGTCAGGAAGCGAGTACTGGTTGCGGTCACCAGATTGGACACTTTTTTTTGCGCAAGATCAGCAGCTAACTCAGCGATTGCATTTCTTGATGCAGATGGTTCTCCGGATGCGAGTGCCCGCTGCGCCTGGCTTTCAAGAAGGTCAATTGAATTCGCATCGCCCAGAGTTGCCAAGCGTTTTTCTGCTCGCCCGAGATCACTGGTCGAAGCGTAAGCAGAGGCGATCAAAGAACGGTATTCCTCCTTGAAATCGCTTCGCAAAATGGATGGTGGGGCATCGGTGTATTCTACCGGAGCAATCACCCATGAGATAAGGAGACCCAGCCCAAGGCCAAGGATGAGTCCGGCGAGGAGATGCCAGGGGATTTTATCCATCTTCACGGAGAGATCTCCCGAAAGGAAGGCTGCCAGGGTTTGATCGCTTTCATCAATACTTCAAGATATTCGATGTCTTCCTCTGAATAATCGGCCTTTTCAGAGTATTCAAGAATTTCCTGAATGATTTCAGCGGGAGGGGCGCTGCCGAGTAATCCCAGACGGCGGGCGGCAAGATCAAGATTGCCTTCATTTTTGTAGGCCTCGGCGACCATGATGGCGTAGTCGCTGCGATAGTCGATATGCAAGGCGCCAGGAGATGCTTCAATATATTCGACAGGGGCGATGCTCCAGCCATAATATAGTCCGGCGGCGAGACCGATTGCGGCTGCGAGGAGGATTTGTAACCAACGAGGCATCATTTGAAGGGCCAAATTAAATACTGTCTTTGAAATAAAAATATCTGAGCAGGATGTCGGCGGCACCCGGAGAGAGTTCCGTACCGTTGCTTCCTTTCGGACCTGGCGGGATTGAGAGTCTTCCGCCGCGCCGGGCCTGCCCAGACAAGGCAAGGATACCTGATGTGGGAGGGTGTGTCAATCTGTTGAAAGGTTATTATCTTTTCATGGGGGCAAACATTCATAAGCCCTTGATTGCATTTTGTTTGACCAATGATTTGCCCATGTGCTATTCGGTTTACAAAATTGCAAGTTGAGTTTTAACCAATAACTCAGGGACTCCATTATAATTGAATCGTGTGTAAAAATGTACATACAAAACTATGTATATCGTCTCATTGTGGATTTTTGGAACAAAGATCCTATGACCAACTTGGTCGCTGCCATTATTTAGCTGGCTAGGTCAAGGAGGAGCAATAGCGAAATCGATCTTTCACTCTTACTCTTTTTTTAAAAGGAATTAAACCGTGAATTTAATATCTATGAAGAAAAATCTTCGCTTAATCTTTAGTTTCCGCTAAGTGGCTTGTAAAAAGAGATGGTAATGGGTTCAAAAC
>NZ_CEYOSI010000262.1:0-4374 GCF_982879505.1 Candidatus Desulfolinea nitratireducens | reverse complement strand
CCCTATTCCAATAGATGGGAAGTCCACAAGGTTATGGTTATGGAAAAATCGTAATGAAAATAAGTTACCTCAGGCTGGTCTATAAGCCGCATTTTGTCCAGAGATTTGCATCCCTTAGGCGATCATCTATCTGTGCAGCCTACCCGAGACGTAAAGAACGGGCCGCTCACCGTCTCTGCTTGGCCTTGCTTCCGGCGGGGGTTACCTGGCCGCCCACATTACTGCGAACGCCGGTGGTCTCTTACACCACCTTTTCACTATGACCCTCACCCTAGCCCTCTCCCTTAGGGAGAGGGCAGTATGAAGGCTACCTGTTTCTGTGGCCCGAACCGACAGATTTCTCCATCCCGAGATTTCCTCGGCACCGTGCCCTATGAAGTGCGGACTTTCCTCGACCCGGAATAAAATTCTGGGCCGCGATCACCCGACCAGCCTGAGGCCTAAAGATGATACTCTTTTGCGTGCCCAACGTCAACTCCATGGATTTTGCATGCTAATACAGGTTCAGAAAGTTTTTATACGGTAAAATAAGGGAGTCTGGAATATCTACACATCAGGAGCAATTTTGTGAGCCATTGGCCCGATAAATATGTAATTGGTCTAACAGGAAATATCGCCACTGGAAAAAGCGTAGTGCGAAAAATGCTGGAGCATTTGGGTGCTTACAGCATTGATGCTGACTCACTCGCAAATCGCGCAATGGCAAAAGGTGCGCCAGCTTATCAACCAGTTGTTGATATTTTTGGTAGTTGGATATTGGATACTGGAAAGGAAATTGATCGAAAAAAACTTGGACAATTAGTCTTCGGGGCTCCAGATGCCCTGAGGCAGCTCGAAGAAATTGTGCATCCCTATGTTGGGCAAGCCATAGACTTGTTGGTGAAACGTTCAAAGCATGATGTTATCGTCATTGAGGCGATCAAACTCCTTGAAGGCGATCTGGCTTCAAAATGCGATAGCATCTGGGTGGCAAATGCATCAAGGTCTTTGCAGTTGACTCGCTTAATGGAAAAACAAAAGCTAAGCGAAGCTGATGCAAAACAACGAATCCAAGCTCAAGGCGCACAAAAAGATAAGATTGACGCTGCAAATATAGTCATTAATAATACCGGTTCTTTTGAAGATCTTTGGAAGCAGGTCGTCGCTGGATGGGGCGAGATCGCTCTTGATAGCACGGACAATGCCGCTACCGAGATCGTTCGGGAAACAAAAAGAGGAGATTTTTCCGTCCAGCGCGGTCATCCACGAAATTCAGAAGGAATTGCCGAATTAATGACACGCCTGGGTAAAATAAAAATGGATGCCGGCGACGTTATGGCCGCCTTTGGTGAAAAAGCCTTCTTTCTGCTTCAAATGGACGGGAAGCTGGTTGGACTGGCCGGCTGGCAGGTGGAAAATCTCGTCACTCGTACTACTGATCTTTATATCAATGGAGATATTTCTTCAGACGAGGGGCTAAAAGCCCTGGTCGAAGAGATTGAAAAGGCCTCCAAATCTTTGCAGAGCGAAGCGTCACTCCTTTTCCTGAATACCCAATTTGCCGCAGAGGAGGCTGTTTTAAAAAATCTTGGATATGAAAAACGGACTCCCAGGTCACTGGGCATACAAGCCTGGCAAGAAGCGGCAGAAGAAAAACCCGACACCGAAAGTACGCTCTTTTTCAAGCAGCTCCGCATTGATCGGGTTCTCCGCCCAATTTAATCAACTAGTGGGCTGGATATCCAGCCAAAATTTATCTCTCATACTCCTGTGGCCAATTTCCTAAGCGATCTCCTGTTTTTCTTTCAGCGTCTCAACTGGTTAAGCGTTGTAGATATTTTTCTGGTCACATTAATATTTTTTGCCCTCTTATATATTATTCGAGACACGCAAGCAATGATGCTCTTGCGCGGCGTTATCTTATTGGTCGTCTTTGTCATTTTTCTAACCAGTCTATTAAATTTACCTGCTTTTTCATGGCTTATTAACACCACCCTCCCCGCACTGCTTTTGGCAATTCCCGTCATTTTTGCCCCAGAAATCCGCCGCACTTTGGAACGAATAGGTCGTGCTGGCGCGATAATTCCGGCCAATAAACAAAGTACGGAGGTCAAACTGGAGGAAATGGTTCAGGCGCTCATCAGTGCAACCGCGCGTCTCTCTGCCCGCCAACATGGGGCGTTGACCATTCTGCAACGCCTTGATAACCTCGAAGAGTTTGTTGAAACTGGTGTGCGGATGGATACCCTGATTACTCCAGAGGTTTTATTACAGATCTTTTACCCTAACACCCCTCTTCACGATGGCGCTGTTATCATAAGAGATTTTCGGATCGCTGCCGCCTCATGTATTATGCCTCTCTCAGCAAGCGGCATTCTGTCACATTCACCCGAGCGAGAAATGGGTTTACGACACCGGGCAGCCCTCGGTATCTCAGAGGTAAGCGATGCTCTTGCACTGGTTGTCTCTGAAGAAAATGGCGATATTTCCATCGCCCAAAGCGGGCGGATCATCCGTCAACTCAGCTCGGAGCGATTAAAGAATATCCTATTAGCTTTTTATGGCCCCTCGGGACTAATCCGCGGCGCAGGGATGCTTGAACGTTATCTACCATTCCTTTTTAGACGCAAAGAAGAAGAATAATATGCTTCGCTGGCTTGGCAAAAATTTCCGCACTTTTATACTCGCGCTTGTTCTCGCGATTGGCGTTTGGGCTGCAGCAGTTAACGCGGCAGACCCGAATCAGGAGCTCACATATCCAGCCCCGATCCCAATCGAGATTGTGGGCCAAGATACTGGTCTTCTGATCACTAACTCCTATTCGAGGCAGATCGAGTTAACTCTCCGTGCGCCACGCTCGATCTGGGCACAGCTCACCAACAATCAGGATAGCGTCCACGCGATTCTCGATCTTTCTGGCCTCGAAGCCGGAGAATATTCCCTTGAGCCGCAAATACAGGTCAATATTCAGCCAACCAGGATCATTTCTTATTCCCCATCCTCCGTTATCATCGTTTTGGACGAGTTGATCTCACGCAGCTTCCCCATCCAATTGACCATCACAGGGGAGCCCTCGATTGGATATCAGGCGGGAGCTCCCCGCCTAGCTGCCAATGAAGTAACGGTCTCTGGACCAAAATCATTGGTAGATCGTGTGTCAGCAGTCCAAACATCTTTCAGCTTGAGCGAAGCCCGCGAAAATATTGATGAAAGTCTACCACTGGAAGTTGTAGATGAATTCAATCAGGTTGTACGTGGCGTTAATCTTAGTATCGAAAAAATACAGTTGCAAATCCCGGTCAGCCAGCAAGGCGGCTATCGAGATATGGCTGTAAAAGTCGTCGTCATGGGACAGGTTGCCAACCTCTATAGACTCACAAATATTTCTGTCTTTCCCCCGGTGGTGACAGTTTATTCGGCTGATGCCCAGTTGATCAACGAATTGCCTGGCGTACTAGAAACAGAAGCCCTCGATATTAATAATATTAGCGAAGATAGCTCTTCTCGTCTAAAATTGATCCTGCCGGAAGATGTCTCAATTATCGGCGATCAAAGCGTTTTGGCGCAGATCAGTGTGGAGGCCATATTGGGCAGTCTGACTATTTCTGATAAACCACTGGAAATTACCAATCTCGACCCGGCTCTGGCAGCCGAGCTTTCATCGCTAACTGTCGATGTGATCGTCTCCGGACCTTTGCCCATACTCGGCACCCTTAGCAGCAAAGACTTGCGTGTACTCATTGATGCAGAGGGGCTTAAAGTTGGCTCTTACCAGCTTTCTCCTATAATCGAAATCTTGCTCGATAATATTAAAGTTGAAACGATCTTACCGGAAAGCATCGAAATAATAATAAGAAATGCACCCCTCGTCACACCAACTGCACGGCCTTAATTGTAAATTGTGTTCAAAACTTTCCGGATTTAGACAGAATAATTATTTAGAGAAAAACTTATGCCAAAACCTGTTGTCGCTCTTGTAGGACGCCCTAATGTAGGCAAAAGCGCCCTTTTTAACCGCCTCGTGGGCGAACGCCTCGCCATCGTAGATGAAACTCCTGGAACCACCCGCGATCGTATTTTTTCTGAATCAGAATGGAATGGGATATATTTTGATGTGATCGACACAGGCGGAATTGACCCGACTCACGGCGGGAACACCCCTCTTTCGATTGGATCGGCCGACTTTATCGTAGATATTAAATCCCAGGCACAGGTTGCCATCGAAGAAGCAGATGCGGTCCTCTTCCTGACGGATGGTGGCACCGGTATGACACCTCCTGACAGGGAAGTTGCCCAGATATTGCGACGCAGCCAAAAAAAACTGGCTGATGGCAGTTATTGGCCACCCATCTTCCTGGTGGTCAACAAATGCGAAAACGAAGACCGTCGAAATGC